>NZ_BBSK01000070.1:0-51771 GCF_001319805.1 Burkholderia sp. E168m22 | reverse complement strand
CGACGAAATATTCGCTGCCGCCGGCACTCGTTTACGCGATTATTTCGATCGAATCGCGCTTCCAGGAAAAGGCACGCGGCCAGCATGGCGCGACCGGGTTGATGCAGGTCGTGCCGTCCGCGCACCGCGGCATGCTGCGCAACGTGAAGGATTTGACGGAGCCGAATGCGAACGTCGAAGTCGGCTCGCGCATTCTGTCGGGCTACGTGAAGGCGGCCGGCGGCAACGTGCAGGCCGGGCTGAAGAGCTACAGCGGCGGATCGAGTGCGTATGCGGCGAAAGTGATGCAGCGGGTCGATTCGTTCCGGTTCGTGCTCGAACCC
The DNA here is from genome assembly GCF_001319805.1 of Burkholderia sp. E168m22. Taxonomy (NCBI): domain Bacteria; kingdom Pseudomonadati; phylum Pseudomonadota; class Betaproteobacteria; order Burkholderiales; family Burkholderiaceae; genus Burkholderia; species Burkholderia sp. E168m22. The sequence goes on along the minus strand of NZ_BBSK01000070.1, from coordinate 51,448 downwards.
GAGGACGACGCGAAAAGCGCGAATACCGCGAACGACGCGAACAACGCGAAGGCGCACATGGTGCCGGTCAGCGATCCGTCACCGGCGCCGGCCGCGAACCGCAACACGAAGTAAGTGCATGCAGGAACGTAAACGAGTACGGCGGCGCATTCGCGCCGCCGCCCCATGGAATCGCCGGATCACCTCCCTCGTGCCTTGATCCAGCCCCCTTTGATCAAAGCTGCCCCGCCGCCCCCGTCCACCGCAGGTAATCTCCGCGCGTCCAGTCGAGCGACACGCCGACGCGCTTCGTCCCCGGCCGGATCTTCGGCTTGTACATCGACAGCGTCAGCGATTCCAGCGCCGGCCATTCGCGGAACGACAGCACCGCGAGATCGGCGACGAGCGTTTCCAGCAGCCGCGTATGCGGCTTGTGCGCCAGAAACGACGCCACGCGTGCGCAGTACCCGTCGTAGTCGATCCACTCGCCCTGCTCGCTCGGCTCGCACCGATACTCGAGCCGCGCGTCGATCACGACCGGCTGCGGCGCTTCATGCTCGTGCGCATGAATGCCGATCCGCGCGGGCACCTTCAGTTCGTCGACGAACACGCTCCAGCCGCGCCCGCGCAGGCGCGGCGCGTCGATCGCCACGAACGGTTCGTCGAACGGCTTCATGAGACGAGCGGCGCCGCGGCGTCGAGCATGATGCGCACGAAATAATCGGCGAAGCTGCGACGCAGGACGATCTCGAACGTGTCGTCGCCGGTCGGGATCAGCGTGATCGGCGACTTGAAGTAGTGCGACTGCGCGCACTGGCCCGGCTTGAACACGCGCGGATGCAGATCGAGCGGGCAGCCGCGCGCGATCACGTCGCGCACGCGTTCGCCGCTGATCTCGACCACCGTGTAGCCGCTGCCGACGTCGACGGCCGCCGCATACGAGCCCTGCACGGCCTCGGCCAGCTTCGCTTCGAGCACGCCGGCCTGGACCGGCCCGTTCGACCGCACGAGCCATTCGTCGGGGCCGAGCCACAGCACGTCGTATTCGGCGCCGCGCGCCACCGTGTTCGGCGCCGCGGGCGGCAAGCAGCCGACCACGCGCTCGAACGCGGCGACGAAGGCCGAATCGCTCAACTCGCCGCGCACGTTGACGAGATCGAGGAACGGCCGCTCGCGCAGCGTGAACTTCTTCGACGCGCGCGCCTGGTGCGCCTTCAGCACGTCGGCCGCGCCGACGAACGGCGATTCAAGCGTCACGCCGCCCGCACCCGCCACCTGCGTCTGGTTTCTCGTTTCATTCCACATGCTGACGCACCCCTTCGGTATCGTAGAAAACCGGGCTGGAGATCTTCGCGGTGATGCGCCGGCCGTTGGCCAGCGGAATCACGACGCTCTCGCCCATCTTGTTCAGGCCGCCCTTCACCACCGCGAGCGCGATCGAGCGCTTCAGGATCGGGCTGTAGTAGCTCGACGTCACGTGGCCGATCATCGGCGTCGGATCGGTGGCCGACACCTGCGTGTCCTTCGCGATGATCTGCGCGCCTTCCGGCAGCACGAACTGTTCGTCTTCGGTCAGCAGGCCGACGAACTGCTTGCGGCCTTCCTTCGCGGTATCCGAACGCGACAGCGAACGCTTGCCGAGAAAGTCCTTCGACTTCGCGACGACGCCGCCCATCCCGAGATCGAACGGCGTGATCGAGCCGTCGGTGTCCTGGCCGACGATGATGTAGCCCTTCTCCGCGCGCAGCACGTGCATCGTCTCGGTGCCGTACGGCGTGATGTCGAACTCGGCGCCGGCCGCCATCAGCGCTTCCCACACCGCGCGGCCCGCATTCGCCGGCACGTTCACTTCGTAGGCCAGCTCGCCCGAGAAGCTGATCCGCATCACGCGCGCCTTCGCGCCGGCAACCGTGCCGTTGCGGTAGCTCATGAACGGGAACGCTTCATTGCCGAAGTCGATGTCCTGGCACACCTTCTGCACGACCTTGCGGCTCTTCGGGCCGACCACCGCGAACGTCGCCCAGTGATCGGTGACGGACGCGAGCCGCACCTTCATGTCGGGCCATTCGGTCTGCAGCCAGCGCTCGAGCCACGTCAGCACGCGCGCCGCGCCGCCGGTGGTGGTCGTCATCATGAAATGCTGGTCGGCGAGGCGCACGGTCACGCCGTCGTCGAACACCATCCCGTTTTCGTCGAGCATCAGCCCGTAGCGGCACTTGCCCACTTCGAGCTTGTTCCACGGGTTCGTGTACATCCAGTTCAGCAGCTTCACCGCGTCCGGGCCCTGGATGTCGATCTTGCCGAGCGTCGACGCGTCGAGAATGCCGACGCCGTTGCGCACCGCGAGGCATTCGCGCTTCACGGCCGCATGCAGATCCTCGCCGTTCTTCGGGAAGTACCACGGCCGCTTCCAGTTGCCGACGTCCTCGAACATCGCGCCGTGCTCGACGTGCCATTCGTGCACGGCCGTCTTGCGGATCGGGTCGAGGAAGTCGCCCGTCTCGCGGCCCGCGAACGTGCCGAACGACACGGGCGTGTAGTTCGGGCGGAACGTCGTCGTGCCCGTTTCCGGAATCGTCTTGCCGAGCGCGCCCGCGAGGATCGCCATCCCGTTGATGTTGCCGAGCTTGCCCTGGTCGGTGCCGAAACCCATCGCCGTGTAGCGCTTCACGTGCTCGACCGACTCGAAGCCTTCACGCGCGGCGAGCAGGATGTCGGCCGCCGCGACGTCGTTCTGGAAATCGACGAACTGCTTCGGTCCACGTGCCGCGGCCTCGCGGCTGCCGACGAGCCACAATGGCTGCAGCGCACCTTCGACGGCTTCGGCGACCTGCGGTGCGGCCGGACGCTGCGCGGCCGTGAAGCCCGCGGCCTTCGCCGCTTCCACGCCCGCATCGACCGCGAGCCGCAGCGCACGAGCCAGCCCGAATTCGCCGGCCGCCGCACCGATGCTCGCTTCCGCCTGCACCGGCTTGCCCGGCAGGAAACACGCCTTCTCGTCGTTCCAGCACGCCTTGCCGCCCGACTGCGCGAACAGGTGCAGCACCGGGCTGAAGCCGCCCGACATCGCGACGAGGTCGCACGGCAGCGTCTGCAGCTTGCCGCCGGTCTGGCCGTTCGAGTAGGACGCGACGTCGACCGACGATACGCGCCACTTGCCCGAAGCGGCCGTGACGACCGCACCGCTCATCACCGTCACGCCCTGCCGCTTCGCAGCGGCCGGCAGCGCGCCGTTCGACGATGCGCGGGAATCGACGACCGTCACCTTCGCGCCGCACGCCTTCAGGTCGAGCGCGGTCTGGTATGCACGATCGTTGTTCGTGAACACGACCACGTTGCGGCCCGGCAGCACGCCGAAGCGATGCACGTAGGTGGACACCGCGCCCGCCAGCATCACGCCCGGCAGGTCGTTGTTGCCGAACACGATCGGCCGTTCGTGCGCGCCGGTCGCGAGGATCACGCGCTTCGCACGGACCTTCCACAGCAGTTCGCGCGTGCCCTTGCGCATCGACACCGGCAGGTGATCGGTCAGGCGCTGCGTGACCGTCACGAGGTTGTGGTCCTGGTAGCCGAACGCGGTGCTGCGCGACAGGATCGTCACGTCGGGCAGCTTGCGCAGTTCAGCTTCGATCTTCTCGACCCACTGCAACGCGGGCTTCGCGTCGATCTCCGCGCGGCACGACAGCAGGCTGCCGCCGAGTTCGCGCTGGTCGTCGACGAGGATCACGCGCGCGCCGGCCGTCGCTGCCGCATGCGCGGCGGCGAGGCCCGACGGGCCACCGCCGACCACGAGCACGTCGCAGTGCGCGTAGCACTTGTCGTAGCGATCGGCGTCGAGCACTTCGGGCGCCTTGCCGAGGCCGGCCGCTTCACGGATCTTCTCTTCGTACTTCGGCCACATGTTGCGCGGCCACATGAAGGTCTTGTAGTAGAACCCGGCCGGCATGAAGCGCGAGAGCTTCTGGTTGATCGCGTACTTGTCGTTCTCGAGCGTCGGCTCGGCGTTCACGCTCGTCGCGACAAGCCCCTGATACAGCTCGATCTCGGTCGCGCGCGCGTTCGGCACCGTGTACGGGCCGGTTTCGAGCTGCACGACGGCATTCGGTTCCGCCACATCCGCCGTCACGATCCCGCGCGGACGGTGGTACTTGAAGCTGCGCGCGACGAAATGCACGCCGTTCGCGAGCAGCGCGGACGCGAGCGTGTCGCCCTGGAAGCCCTGGTACGTGCGGCCGTTGAACGTGAACGTCAGCGGAATCGCGCGATTGATGCGGCCACCGGTGCCGAGGCGGTCTTTCTGGCTCATTTGCTCGTGCCCTCTTCGTGTGCGTTGCCGGCAGATGCTCCGCCGAACTTTTCGTAGCCCTTGATATCGTAGGTGACCGTATCGCGCGTCACCTTGAACCAGCGGCGGCAGCCCTGCGTGTGCAGCCATTGCTCCTTGTGCAGCCCGCGCTTGTTCTCGCGCATGAACACGTATTCGCCCCATTCGCGGTCGGTCATGGTCTCGTTCGCCACCGGGCGCACGATGTCGGCCTCACCGCCGCACGTGAACTCGGATTCGGCGCGCGGCCCGCACCACGGACATTCGATCAGCAACATGTTTCTTTCTCCTCAGTGCGGTTAGTGCGCGACGGCGGCGGCGCCGTGCTCGTCGATCAGGTGGCCCGTGTAGAAGCGGTCGAGTGCGAACGGTGCGTTCAGCGGATGCGGTTCGTCGCGTGCGATCGTGTGCGCGAACACCCAGCCCGAGCCTGGCGTCGCCTTGAAGCCACCGGTGCCCCAGCCGCAGTTGAAATACAGGCCCTTCACGTCGGTCTTGGTGATGATCGGGCACGCGTCCGGCGACACATCGACGATGCCGCCCCACTGGCGGTTCATCCGCACGCGCGAGAACACCGGGAACATCTCGACGATCGCCTGCAGCGTGCTTTCGATGATGTGGAAGCTGCCGCGCTGGCCAAAGCCCGTGTACTGGTCGATACCGGCGCCGATCACGAGGTCGCCCTTGTCGGACTGGCTGATGTACGCGTGCACCGCGTTCGACATGATCACCGAGTTGACGACCGGCTTGATCGGCTCGGACACCAGCGCCTGCAGCGGATGGCTTTCGATCGGCAGACGCACGCCGGCCATGTCGGCGAGCGTGGTCGTGTTGCCGGCGGCCACCACCGCGACCTTCTTCGCCTTGATGAAACCCTTCACCGTATCGACGCCGACCACCGCGCCGCCTTCGCGGCGAATGCCCGTCACCTGGCAGTTCTGGATGATGTCGACGCCGGCGCGATCCGCGCCGCGTGCGAAGCCCCAGGCCACCGCGTCGTGGCGCGCGACGCCCGCACGGCGCTGGATCGATGCGCCGAGCACCGGGTAGCGGCTGTTCAGGTTGATCGTCGGCTCGATTTCCTTGATCTGCGCGGGCGTCAGGAATTCGGCGTCGACACCGTTCAGGCGGTTCGCGTTCACGCGACGCTCGGTGTCACGCACGTCCTGCAGCGTGTGCGCGAGGTTCATCACGCCGCGCTGGCTGAACATCACGTTGTAGTTCAGATCCTGCGACAGCCCTTCCCACAGCTTCATCGCCTTCTCGTACAGCGCGGCCGATTCGTCCCACAGGTAGTTCGAGCGCACGATCGTCGTGTTGCGCGCGGTGTTGCCGCCGCCGATCCAGCCCTTCTCGAGGATCGCGACGTTCGTGATCCCGTGCTCCTTCGCGAGGTAGTACGCGGTCGCGAGGCCGTGGCCGCCGCCGCCGACGATCACGACGTCGTATTCCTTCTTCGGCTCCGGGCTCTTCCACTGCTTTTCCCAGTTCTCGTGATACGAGAGGCCGTTGCGGAACAGGCTGAATATCGAGTAGCGGCTCATGTTTGGATCCTTCGTTAGCATTCGATGACGTTCACGGCGAGACCGCCGCGCGACGTTTCCTTGTATTTCGTCTTCATGTCGGCGCCGGTTTCGCGCATCGTCTTGATCACGGAATCGAGCGATACGTAGTGCTGGCCGTTGCCCTTGAGCGCCATGCGCGACGCGTTCAGCGCCTTGATCGCGCCCATCGCGTTGCGCTCGATGCACGGGATCTGCACGAGCCCGCCGACCGGGTCGCAGGTCATCCCGAGGTTGTGCTCCATGCCGATCTCGGCCGCGTTCTCGACCTGGTCCGGCGTGCCGCCCATCACGGCGGCGAGCGCGGCCGCGGCCATCGAGCACGCGACGCCCACTTCGCCCTGGCAGCCGACTTCCGCGCCGGAGATCGACGCGGTTTCCTTGTAGATGATCCCGATCGCCGCGGCCGTCAGCAGGAATTCGACGATGCCGGCTTCGTTCGAGCCCGGCACGAACTTCACGTAGTAGTGCAGCACCGCGGGAATCACGCCGGCCGCGCCGTTGGTGGGCGCGGTGACGACCCGGCCGCCGGCCGCGTTCTCTTCGTTGACGGCCATCGCATACAGGTTGACCCAGTCGAGCATCGACAGCGGGTCGCGCAGCGACTCTTCCGAACGCGAACGCAGGCGGCCGTTCAGCTCGGCCGCGCGGCGCTTCACGCGCATCGGCCCCGGCAGGTCGCCCTCGACCTTGCAGCCGCGCTCGACGCAGGCGGCCATCGTGCGCCAGATCGCGAGCAGCCCGGCGCGCACTTCGTCGGCGGGGCGCAGCGCGCATTCGTTGCGCAGCATCAGTTCGGCGATCGACAGCCCGTGTTCGCGGCACTGGCGCATCAGGTCGTCGCCGGTGCGGAACGGATACGGCACCTCGACCGCCGCACGCACGCCGTTCACGCGATCGCCGTCGCGGTTCACGACGAAACCGCCGCCGACCGAGTAATACTCTTTCTCGACGAGCAGTTGGCCGTGTTCGTCGAATGCCTGGAAGCGCATCCCGTTCGGATGCACGATGCTCGTGCCGCTCATCAGCTTGCGATAGAAGCCGATGTGTTCCTTCTCGTCGAAGCGCACCGTCTGCTTGCCGAGCAGCGACAGCGACTTCTCCGCGCGAATCGCGGCGAGCCGCGGCTCGATCAGGTCCGGATCGATCGTGTCGGGCAGGTGGCCCTCGAGGCCGAGCAGCACCGCCTTGTCGGTGCCGTGGCCCTTGCCGGTCGCGCCGAGCGAGCCGTACAGCTCGACCCGCACGCGGCGCACGAAGCCGAGCAGGTTCGCGTCCTCCACGTGCGACGCGAAGCGGCACGCGGCGATCATCGGGCCGACCGTATGCGAACTGGACGGGCCGATGCCGATCTTGAACAGGTCGAACGCGCTGACGTTCATCTGGCTTCCTTTGGGTTGCATGCGTGAAATGTCGTTGGGCCCCAGTACATCAAAGCGTAAAATCGGCCGATAGAACAAAAACGGCATCGGCGTGGGATAGCGCCGCCAAGCGCCGCGCCGGCCGGCCCGAAAGTGCGTTTTGGCGATGGTTCGCGACGGAAAACCACAAGTCCGGCCACGGCCGATCGGCGACGCTGGCTGCATCCGCGCCGCCTCCGGCCGCTGCAACCCGCAAACCGAGTGAAACGAGTGAGACCGCCTGCCCGGCGTGAAGAGATTGGCCGCGATGACCCCCGACGTACCCGCTTCCCCCCTCGCAGAACCCGCGCCGCGGCGCATCCGCTTCGGCATCGTGCTGCTGCCGAACTTCACGCTGACGGCCTTCTCCGGCTTCGTCGACATGCTGCGGCTGTCGGCCGACGACGGCGACTACAGCAAGCCGGTGCGCTGCGCATGGAGCGTGATCGGCGAGACGCTCGCGCCGGTGCGCGCGAGTTGCGGGATCCAGATCACGCCGTGGGAGACGTTCGACGCGGCCGAGCCGTTCGACTATGTGGTGGTAGTCGGCGGGCTGCTGCATTCGGGGCCGCAGGCCGGCCCTGAAACACTCGACTTCATCCGCCGCGCGGCGGCGGGCGGCGCGACGGTGGTCGGCATCTGCACCGGCGTGTTCACGCTGATGCGCGCCGGCGTACTCGACGGCTACCGCACCTGCGTGAGCTGGTTTCATTACTGGGATTTCATCGAGCGCTTTCCGTCGGCCGATCCCGACCTGCTGATCGCCGACCGGCTGTTCGTGATCGACCGGCGCCGGATCACGTGCTCGGGCGGCCGCGCGTCGATCGACGTCGCCGCCGCGATCCTGCTGCGCCATTTCGATCATGCGACCGTGCAGAAGGCGCTGCGCATCCTGCTGGTCGGCGAGATGCAGAAAGGCAACGCGCCGCAGCCGCATCCGCCGGGCCTCGAGCCGGCTACGCATCCGAAGGTCAAGCGCGCGATTCTTCTGATGGAACAGCACGTCGGGCGTGCGCTGCCGCTCGAGGAACTGGCGTGCAAGCTCGACCTGTCGACACGGCAGCTCGAGCGGCTGTTCAAGGCGGAAACCGGCAAGAGTCCGCAGGCCTTCGCGAAACAGGTGCGGCTGCGCACGGCCGCGTGGCTGCTGACGAGTTCGGACCGCACGGTCGCCGATATCGCGTCGAGTTGCGGATTCGCCGATGCGTCGCACCTCGGGCGCGAATTCCGCAAGCAGTTCGGCGTGCCGCCGGCGACGTATCGCGAGCGCGGCGGCGACGTGGCCGAAGTCGATGCGGCGCTCGATGCGTCGGCCGACCCGGTCGAGGACATCGCCGACTGACGCCCCCAGGGCACTCGCCCCTTTCTTGGCCAACCGCAGGAACGGCGCACGTTCGCATCGGTTTCGAATCTTTTGGAACCGGTTCCAATCAACTTAGCCGACATTGACTTCCGTAAACGAGGGTTATCCCGGATGCTGATGCACGCTCAAATTTGTATGATGACCACATCACCTTACAAACCTGAGCATCATGTTCGAGAAAATTCCCGCCCGCGCGATGAGCGACCATGTCGCGCAGCAACTGCTCAAGCAGATCGAAGTGGGCAGCTTCTCGGCCACCGGCAAGCTGCCGACCGAAGCCGTGCTCGCGCAGGAATTCGGCGTGAGCCGCACCGTGATCCGCGAGGCGATCTCGCGGCTGAAGAACGAGGGCGTGGTCGAGCCGCGCCAGGGCAGCGGCGTATTCGTGAACCAGCACGGTGCGATCCGGCCGCTGCGGATCGACTACGCGGAAGCCGTCGAGGCGAGCTCGCTGCCGCACCTGCTCGCGGTGCGCCGCGCGATCGAGGCCGAAGTCGCGGCCGAGGCCGCGCTGCACCACACCGCCGACGACATGGCCGACATCGACGACGCGCTGCGCAAGATCGACGCAGCGGTGGCCGAAGGGCGCGACGGCGTCGCGGAAGACGTCGCGTTCCACCGCACGATCGCGGCCGTCACCGGCAACCCGTATTTCCTGAAGACGCTGCAGTTCCTGAACCAGTACCTCGAAGCCGGCGTGAAGGTCACACGCAGCAACGAAGCGACGCGCGAGGATTTCTCGCGGCAGGTGCGCGAGGAGCACGCGGCGATCGCCGACGCGATCCGCGCACGCGACCCGATGGCCGCCCGCAACGCGGCGCGCACGCACATGTACAACGCCGCCCGCCGTCTAGCGGAAGCCGGCATCTGCTGAAGCCGGCGGCGCCCGCCGCCGTTGTCCAGAACCTCTCTCGAATCGATCAAGGTTGACCATGTCACGAAATATTGGAGTCATCGGCCTCGGCGCGATGGGCCTCGGCGTCGCACGCTCGCTGCTGCGCGCCGGTCTGCGCGTGCACGCATGCGACGTGCGCGACACCGTGCTGCAGGCGTTCGCCGCCGAAGGCGGCATCGCGTGCGCGACGCCAGCCGAACTCGGCGCGCAATGCGACGTCGTCGTCACGCTCGTCGTCAATGCCGCGCAAACGGAAACGGTGCTGTTCGGTGAACACGGCGCGGTCGCGGCGATGCAGCCGGGCGGCGTCGTGATCGCAAGCGCGACCGTCGCGCCCGAATTCGCGGTCGCGCTCGGCGCACGCATCGAAGCGGCCGGCCTGCAGATGCTCGACGCGCCGGTGTCGGGCGGCGCCGCGCGCGCGGCCTCCGGCGAGATGACGATGATGACGTCGGGCCCGGCCGCCGCGTATGCGGGCTGCGAGGACGTGCTCGCCGCGATCGCGGGCAAGGTGTACCGCCTCGGCGACGCGCACGGCATCGGCTCGAAGGTGAAGATCATCAACCAGCTGCTGGCCGGCGTGCATATCGCGGCGGCCGCCGAAGCGATGGCGCTCGGCCTGCGCGAGGGCGTCGATGCCGATGCGCTGTACGACGTGATCACGCACAGCGCGGGCAATTCGTGGATGTTCGAGAACCGTGTGCCGCACATCCTGAACGGCGACTACACGCCGCTATCGGCCGTCGACATCTTCGTGAAGGATCTCGGCCTCGTGCTCGATACCGCGCGCCGCAGCAAATTCCCGCTGCCGCTGTCGGCCACCGCGCACCAGATGTTCATGAGCGCATCGAGCGCCGGCCACGGCGGCGAGGACGATTCCGCCGTGATCAAGACTTTCCCCGGCATCACGCTGCCGCCCGCCCGCTGATTCGAACGACGTTCCCGCCATGACCGCTTCCGCTTCCCGTCCCCTGCTCGGCTGCATCGCCGACGATTTCACCGGCGCGACCGACCTCGCGAACATGCTCGTCAAGAGCGGCATGCGCACCGTGCAGACGATCGGCGTGCCCGCCGACGGCGCCGCTGCCGACACGATCGTCGACGCCGACGCGATCGTCGTCGCGCTGAAGTCGCGCACGATCCCCGCCGCCGACGCCGTCGCGCAATCGCTCGCCGCGTACGCATGGTTGCGCGCGCAAGGGTGCCGCCAGTTCTTCTTCAAGTACTGCTCGACGTTCGACTCGACCGACGCGGGCAACATCGGGCCGGTGGCCGACGCGCTGCTCGATGCGGCCGGCGGCGACTTCACGATCGCGTGCCCGGCGTTTCCCGAGAACGGCCGCACGATCTACCGCGGCCACCTGTTCGTCGGCGACGTGCTGCTGAACGAATCGGGGATGGAAAATCATCCGCTCACGCCGATGAAGGACGCGAACCTCATGCGCGTGCTGCAACGGCAGACGAAGTCGCCGGTCGGCCTGATCCGCTACGACACGATCGCGCTCGGCGCGGCGGCCGTGCGCGCGCGGATCGACCAGCTGCGCGCGGAAGGCGCCCGTTTCGCAATCGCCGACGCGCTGTCGGACCGCGATCTGTACGTGCTCGGCGAAGCGTGCGCGGGCCTGCCGCTCGTCACCGGCGGCTCGGGCATCGCGCTCGGCCTGCCGGCGAATTTCCGCCGCGCGGAGCAGTTGCCCGAGCGCGACAACGCGGCGTCGCTGCCGCGCATCGACGGCCTGTCGGCCGTGCTCGCCGGCAGCGCGTCGAAAGCCACCAACGCGCAGGTCGCCGCATGGCGCGCGACGCGTCCGAGTTTCCGTATCGATCCGCTCGCGGCCTCGCGCGGCGAGCCCGTCGTCGATCAGGCGCTCGCGTTTGCGCGCTCGCACCTGCCCCAGCCCGTCCTGATCTATGCGACCGCCACGCCCGACGAAGTGAAGGCCGTGCAGCAGGCGCTCGGCGTCGACGCGGCCGGCCATCTCGTCGAAAGCACGCTCGCGGCGATCGCCCGCGGGCTGCGCGAACTCGGCGTGCGCAAGTTCGTCGTCGCCGGCGGCGAGACGTCCGGCGCAGTCGTGCAGGCGCTCGACGTGAAGTCGCTGCAGATCGGCGCGCAGATCGATCCGGGCGTGCCGGCCACGGCCACCATCGACGCGCAGCCGCTCGGCCTCGCGCTGAAATCCGGCAACTTCGGCACCACGGACTTTTTCGACAAGGCGCTGCGCGCGCTGGACGGAGCCGCACGATGAGCGACGAAGCGAAACTGCGCGAAGAGATCTGCGTCGTCGGCGCGAGCCTGTATGCGCGCGGCCATGCGGTCGGCAGCGCCGGCAACATCAGCGCGCGCCTGCATGACGGCTGGCTGATCACGCCGACCGACGCGTGCCTCGGCCGGCTCGACCCGAACGACATCGCGAAGGTCGGCACCGACGGCCAACCCGTCTCGGGCGGCAAGCCGTCGAAGACGCTCGCGCTGCATCGCGGCATCTACGCGCGCAACGCGGAGGCGAACGGCGTCGTCCACACGCATTCGACGCATCTCGTCGCGTTGACGCTCGCCGGCGTGTGGCGCGACACCGACGTGCTGCCGCCGATCACGCCGTACTACGTGATGAAGGTCGGCCACATCCCGCTGATCCGTTACCGCCGCCCCGGCGACCCGGCCGTCGCGGCCGAAGTCGCGGCGCTGGCCGACCGGGTGCGCGGCGTGCTGCTCGATCGCCTCGGCCCCGTGATGTGGGGGCCGTCGGTATCGCACGCGTCGTATGCGCTCGAGGAGCTCGAGGAAACGGCGCGGCTGTGGCTGATGACCCAGCCGAAGCCCGAACCGCTGACCGACGCGGCGCTCGACGAACTGCGCCAGACCTTCGGCGCGCGCTGGTAACGCGTCGTGCCCTGATCGCCCAGTAGTCCGTACCGGTTTTCATGCCCGCCGTGTGCGCGGGCCTTTCCGTCAGCACACACACGATCCGGCGGCGTACGCGCCGCCGGCACACCATAGTCCTGGAGACGACGATGACTGCTCTCGACGCGGCCGCAAGCCGCTCGCCCGCCGCGGCCGCCCAATCGGGCGAACTCGACCGCACCTACAAGAAAGTGTTCTGGCGCATCGTGCCGTTCCTGATGCTCTGCTACGTGGTCGCATATCTCGACCGCGTGAACGTCGGCTTCGCCAAGCTGCAGATGTCGCAGGATCTCGCGTTCAGCGAAACCGTGTTCGGACTCGGCGCCGGCATCTTCTTCCTTGGCTACTTTCTGTTCGAACTGCCAAGCAACCTGCTGATGCACCGCCTCGGCGCGCGCATCTGGATCGCGCGGATCATGATCACGTGGGGCCTGCTGTCCGCGCTGTTCGCCTTCGTGCAGACGCCGACGCAGTTCTACGTGCTGCGCTTTCTGCTCGGGCTCGCGGAAGCCGGCTTCTATCCGGGCGTGATCCTGTACCTCACGTACTGGTTCCCGTCGCATCGCCGCGCGAAGATCATCGCGGTGTTCATGTCCGCGATTCCGGTGTCGGGCATCTTCGGCAACCCGCTGTCGGGCTGGATCATGGAGCGCTTCCACGGCGGCTCGGGCTTTCACGGCTGGCAATGGATGTTCATGATCGAGGCCGTGCCGGCCGTGCTCATCGGCATTGCGACGATCCTGTATCTCGACAACAGCATCCGCGGCGCGAAGTGGCTCGACGAGCGCGAGAAGCAGCTGCTCGAGGACGAAATCGCCGCGCAGCCGCAGGAACAGCAGCAGCACGGCCATTCGCTGAAGGCCGTGTTCTCGGACCCGCGCATGTGGTGGATGTCGCTGATCTACTTCGCGTTCGTCACCGGCCAGTACGGGCTCACGTTCTGGATGCCGACGCTCGTCAAATCGACCGGCATTACCGATACGCTGCAGATCGGCCTGCTGTCGGCGATTCCGTTCGTCGTCGCGATCGTCGTGATGAACCTGTTCGGCCACAGCGCGGACAAGCGGCGCGAACGCCGCTGGCACCTGATCGTGCCGGCGCTGATGGGCGCGATCGGATTTGCGGTCGCCGCGTCGTACTCGCACAATACGGCGGTGTCGATCGTGTTCCTGTCGCTCGCGGCAGGCGGCGTGCTGACCTGCGCGCCGCTGTTCTGGTCGCTGCCGACCGCGTTCCTCGCGGGCTCCGCGGCCGCGGCCGGGATCGCGATCATCAACTCGGTCGGCAACCTCGCCGGTTTCGCGAGCCCGTACGTGATCGGCTACCTGAAGGACGCCACGCACAGCACCGCGTCCGGCATGTACGTGCTCGCCGCAATGCTCGTGATCGGCGCGATCGCCGTGTGGCTCACGCCCGCCAAACTCGTGAACCGCTGATTCGCCGCTGGCCGATTCATCATTCGACGCGGGGCGCACGGCGCCCCGCCCCATTCATACACAGGACCCGCCGCCATGCCACGCTTCGCCGCCAACCTCTCGATGATGTACACCGAGCATGCGTTTCTCGAACGCTTCGCCGCTGCCGCCCATGACGGCTTCAAGGCCGTCGAGTACCTGTTCCCGTACGACTTCGCCGCCGAGGACATCCGCGCGCGCCTCGACGCGCACGGCCTCGAACAGGCGCTGTTCAACGCGCCGCCGGGCGACTGGGCCGCGGGCGAACGCGGCATCGCATCGCTGCCTGGCCGCGAGGACGAATTCCGCCGCGGCATCGACCTGGCGCTCGACTATGCGCGCGTGATCGGCAACAAGAAGCTGCACGTGATGGCCGGCATGGTGCCGCCGGGCGCCGACCGCGCGCGCCATCGCGACACGTATCTGGCGAACCTGCGTCATGCGGCGCAGGCGGCCGCCGCGCACGGCATCACGATCCTGATCGAGCCGATCAACCAGCGCGACATGCCCGGCTACTTCCTGAGCCGCCAGGACGACGCGCAGGCGATCCGCGCGGAAGTCGGCGCGCCGAACCTGAAGGTGCAGTTCGACTGCTACCACTGCCAGATCGTCGAAGGCGATCTCGCGATGAAGCTCAAGCGCGATTTCGCGGGCATTGGCCATATCCAGATCGCGGGCGTGCCGGAACGCCACGAGCCGGATGTCGGCGAACTCAACTACCCGTACCTGTTCGCGCTGATCGACGCGCTCGGCTACGACGGCTGGATCGGTTGCGAGTATCGGCCGAAGGCCGGTACGTCGGAAGGCCTCGGCTGGCTCAAGACATATCTGTAATTCCCGTATTTCCCAGAGGGTCAACAACATGAAAGTACTGATCACCGGCGGCGCCGGCTTTCTCGGCCAGCGTCTCGCGCGCAAGCTGCTCGAGCGCGGCGAACTGACCGGCCCGGACGGCCGTATCGAGAAGATCGACGAGCTGGTGCTGCTCGACGTCGTCAAGGGCAGCGATTTCGGCGATGCGCGCGTGACGTCGATCGTCGGCGACATCGCCGATCGCGCGGTGCTCGACAGCGCGATCGACACGCAGACGGGCGCGATCTTCCACCTCGCGGCGATCGTCAGCGGGCAGGCCGAAGCCGATTTCGATCTCGGCATGCGGATCAACCTCGATGCATCGCGCACCCTGCTCGAAGTGTGCCGCGCCCGCGGCCACCAGCCGCGCGTCGTGTTCACGAGCTCCGTCGCGGTGTACGGCGGCGCGCTGCCCGACGTCGTGCAGGACGACACCGCGCTCAACCCGCAATCGTCGTACGGCGCCGAGAAGGCGATCGCCGAACTGCTGCTGTGCGACTACGCGCGGCGCGGCTTCGTCGACGGCCGCGTGCTGCGGCTGCCGACCATCAGCGTACGGCCCGGCCGCCCGAACGCGGCCGCGTCGTCGTTCGCGAGCGGCATCATCCGCGAGCCGCTGAACGGCGAGGAAAGCGTGTGCCCGGTGCCCGGCTCGACGCGGCTGTGGCTGCTGTCGCCGCGCGGCGCGATCGACGCGCTCGTCGCCGGGTGCGAGATCAACGGCGCAAAGCTCGGCAACAAGCGCGTGATCAACCTGCCGGGGCTGTCGGTATCGGTCGACGAGATGATCGCGGCGCTGCGCGAAGTCGCGGGCGACGAGGTCGTGAAGCTGATCCGTCATGCGCCCGACGAACGCGTCGAGAAGATCGTCGGCAGTTGGCCCGGCCGCTGGGATACGTCGCGTGCGGAAGCGCTCGGGCTGAAGGGCGACACGTCGTTCGTGGACGTGATCCGCAGCCATATCGCGGACGAACAGCGCTGAGTTGCGCGGGGTCGGGCCGCATCGGTGCAGCCCGGCCGAACGTGGCCTGGCCGATTCCCCGACATCGAGCGACGCGCGTTGCGTCCCGGCCGCCTGCCTGAAGTACACATCGACGCCGGGACAACACCGCACCACCGCTCCACACGATTCGTCTCCGCGCGACACGCCGCGCACGTGCCTCGCTGTGCCGCGATGCCGACGGTCGCGCGCAACACGGGTACATAACGGCGCCTAGTTGCCGACCTGCGCCGGCATGCCGGGCTCGGCCGCCCGCGTCGCCGACGCCGCCATCCGCGCGCCATCCTGCTCGGCGAGCTTCGCTTCCGCGGCCTGGATATCGGCCGGATACTCGCCGTCGTCGCCCTTCGCCGGGTCGTACCCGGCCGCTTCGAGGCGAATCAGTTCGTCGCGAACCTGCGCACGCGTCAACGGTGCGGCCGATTGTGCGAATGCCGACTGACCGACGATCGCAGCGATCATCGTCAGTAGTGCGATATATGTTTTCATCATGAACTCCTTCAATGTGACGTATCGATCAACCACGGGATTTGCGTGACCTGAGAATGCAGGCCCGCGGCTCAGCTTCCGAAATAGACCGTGCAGAAGCTCGCGGGGCCGACGCATGCGGCGGCGCCTCGACGCGGCGACATCGCCGCCGGCTTGCCCGCGTCGGACGACACGGCCGGATCGCTGCCGACCGCCGTGCTGGCCTGCCGCTGCGGCATCCGCTCGGCCGGCTGCTGGAACAGCGGGCTCACGTCCGGATACGACGTATCGGTCACGAAGCGCAGCCCGTTGTTTTGTGCATCGATCAGTTCCTGCCGGACCTGTTCGCGCGTGAGCGCCTGTGCCGACGCTTGCGTCGCGACACCTGCGAGAGACATCGCCGCCACCGTGGCGGCTACCAGCCAGTGCGTGTTCATGTTCCACTCCTTCATCAGCTTCATCAGTCAACGAGACGACGTGCTACACCCGTATGACGACGGAGGGGCCGGGTTTATTCCCGCCTTTCCATGCGCGCCTGCCGAACGTTCATCGAACTGTCATTCATTCGTCAGCCGGCGTAACCTGACGTAACGCAATGCCCGCCGTGCTTCGGGCAGACTGACCCCCACTTCATCCGGGCCGCCCATCGATCGACATGTCCGCCGCTTACGACCATGCAGCCGCCCTGCTGCGCACGCTGTACGACCGCCATATCGACAGCGGTGCGGTGCTCGACGCGTCCGCATTCCCGGATGCCGAGCGTTTCGTGCGCGCGTGGCCGGCGATCCGCGCGGAGGCGCTGGAGGTAGCACGCGACATGCCGCGCATCCCGCGCTTTCACGAAATCATGCGCGAGCAGTACGACATCTCGGCCAACGATGCACGCGACTGGCGCATGTTCATCATGCAGGCGTACGGCCAGCCGTTTCCGCGCAATCTGTCGCGCTGCCCGACCGTCGCGTCGCTCGTCGCGGCGTCGCCGGACGTGCTGTCCGCGTCGCTGTCGTTCCTCGCGCCCGGCAAGCACATCCCGCCGCATCGCGGGCCGTTTCGCGGCATCCTGCGCGGTTATCTCGTGCTGTCGATGCCGAAGCGCGCCGACGGCACGCCGGCCGCCGTGCTGAAGGTCGACGGACACGAATACCGGCTCGACGAAGGCCGCTTCCTGCTGTGGGACGACACGTTCACGCACGAGGTGTGGAACGACAGCGATGCCGTGCGGATCGTGCTGCTGCTCGATATCCGTCGGCGCGGAATGCCGCGCTGGCTGATGTGGCTGTCGAATGCGGTGATCGGGGTCGTGCGGCTCGGCATCCGGATCAGGGGGCGGTCGATTCCGGTTTAGCCGCCGCCAGCCCGCGCAGACGCCATGGCAAACGCCATCGCTTGCGGCCGCTCCGTTCCGCCTTTCGACACCCGCCGGATCGCCTACACTACAAGCCGTCCCTTCGTGCGGCTCCTGCCAGCTACCGCCATGGCGCATCTCTTCTTCGCCGCGTCGATCCAGCGGCATGTCGAAACGCCCGAGCGCGACGTCGACGCGCATACGGACGGCGAGGCATTCGACACCATTTTCAACGAGCAGCCGCGGCTGCGCGGCTACATCGTCGACGACCAGGGTGCGCTGCGAAAGCACCTGTCGGTGTTCATCGACGGCCAGCCGATCCGCGACCGGCAGCGCCTGTCCGATGCGCTCGGGGCCACCAGCCGCGTGTATGTCGTACAGGCGCTGACCGGCGGATAAAGGGACCGGATGCCCGAGCACATCCCCATACCAAGTGCCGTCTCACCAAGGCGGACCATCCGGAGACATCGCAACATGAACGATCGACTGCTCGTCGCCACCCGCAAGGGCCTGTTCGTCCTGCAACCCGACGGTCATGGCGGCTGGACGCCCGGCGAACCGCATTTCATCGGCGAACCAGTCAGCATGGCGCTCGCCGACCCGCGCGACCGCACGCTGTATGCGGCACTCAATCTCGGCCATTTCGGCGTGAAACTGCATCGCCTGCGAGCCGGCGCCACCGACTGGGAGGAATGCGCAGTCCCGGTTTATCCGCCCCAGCCCGCCGACGCGTCGCCCGCCCGCGCCGACACGCACGCAGGCAGCGTCGACACCGCCGACGCGCCTACCGGATCGCCGCAGCCGCCGTGGACCCTTCAGCAAATCTGGTCGCTCGAAACCGGCGGCGCGGACGAACCGGGCGTGCTGTGGGCCGGCACGATTCCCGGCGGCCTGTTCCGCTCCGACGATCACGGCGATTCGTGGGTACTCAACCGCGCGCTGTGGAATCGCCCCGAACGCGCCGAATGGGGCGGCGGCGGGTACGACGCGCCGGGCATCCATTCGGTGATGGTCGATCCGCGCGACAGCCGGCACGTCACCGTCGGCATCTCGTGCGGCGGCGTCTGGCAGACCGCGGACGGCGGCGCGACGTGGCGCGTGACCGCGGAAGGCATGGAGGCCGACTACATGCCGCCCGAGCGGCGCGGCGAGCCGAACATGCAGGACCCGCACCGCGTCGTGCAGTGCGCGGCCAACCCGGACGTGCTATGGATGCAGCATCACTGCGCGATCTTCCGCTCGACGGATAGCGGCGAACACTGGCGGCGCATCGAAGCCGAGCCGTCGAGCTTCGGTTTCGCGGTGGCCGTGCATCCGCACGAACCGGATACCGCGTGGTTCGTGCCGGCCGTGAAGGACGCGTGCCGGATTCCGGTAAACGGCCGGTTCGTCGTCACGCGCACGCGCGACGGCGGCCGCAGTTTCGAGAGCCTGTCGAACGGGTTGCCGGCCGCGCCCGCGTACGACCTCGTGTACCGGCACGGGCTCGCGGTGGACGATTCCGGCACGCGCCTCGCGATGGCGTCGACGACCGGCGGGTTATGGACGTCCGCCGATGGCGGCGAGCACTGGCAACAGGTATCGGCGCATTTGCCGCCGGTGTATTGCGTGCGCTTCGGTTAATCACGCGCGGACACCAAACGAAACGCAACCATCCGCACGTTGCCGAACGGAATTCGCGCGCCGGCGTAACCGACCGGCGCTTCACGCAGCCGGCGCTATCCGCCCGACCGACGCACGCGTCCGTGCGATTTCCGCTTCGAGCCAGTCGAGAAACCGCCTGACCTGCGGCTCGCGCTCCCGCCCCGGCCGGCACAGCGCGACGAAGCGCGCACCGGCGAGCCGCACCGCGGGCTCAATCGGCACCAACGCGCCGCGCTCGACATGCTCGGCGGCCAGCACGGAGCTGAGCAGTGCGATACCCTGCCCGTGCAGCACGGCCTGCAACGCGTAATGCTCGTCGTCGTAATGGCGAAACACCGCGCGTTCGAGCCACGCTTCCCGGCCCGCCGCGCGGCACCACGACGCCCAGTCGACCGACACGGGCAGCGGCGTATCCCACACGGTCTCGATCAGGTCGAGCGGCTCGTCGGTGCGATGCGCGTCGAACCCGGCGGCCGCATACGCACCGAAATATTCGTCGATCAACGCAATCTCGTGCAGCGCGGGAAACTTTCGCGACGTCGCGCGAATCGCGAGATCGATCCGTGCATCCCGTTCGAGATCGACGAGCGCGTTGCCCGTTTCGACCTTGATGTGCAGATGCGGATCGACGCGACGAAACGCGCCGAGACGCGGAATCAGCCACATCGCCGCAAAGGCGGGCGTGGTGGTCAGCACGAGCGCACGCTCGTCGGCCGCATCCGGACGCAGCGCGTCGAGCCCGCGACTCAACGCCAGCAACGCATCGTGACTCGCGCGAAACAGCCGCTCGCCTTCTTCCGTCAGCCGCACGCCGCCCGCGCCGCGCTCGAACAGCAGCACGCCGACGCGGCTCTCGAGCGACTTGATCTGGTGCGACACGGCGGCCGGCGTCACGGACAGTTCATCGGCTGCGGCCTTGAACGTGCCGAGCCGTGCCGACGCTTCGAATACACGCAATGCGGTCAGGGGAATTTTCGAGAACACGGAGCCTCGCGGGCCGGACGCGGCCGGGTTGAATTCGATTCAATCGGGGTGAGATTAGGTGAATTGAAGCAGGTGCGCAACGCGGCTAGCCTTGCGGGACGTCGCGGCATGGCGCCGCGGCGGTTGCCCTCGAACAGGAGGAACCCGTGCAAGGCCTACCGCGCAGGATCACGCAGGCGGTGCTCTACGAAGCGATCGCCATTTCCTGCATCTCGCCCGTGATCGCGGCGATCTTCAAGCAGGATCTCGTCTATTCAGGCGCGCTGTCGGCGACGATGTCGGCGATCGCGATGCTGTGGAACCTGATCTTCAACGCGCTGTTCGAGCGCTGGGAAGCGTCGCGCCGGCAGCCGGCGCGTACGCTCGGGCGGCGCATACTGCACGCCACCGGATTCGAGGGCGGGCTGATCTTCATCCTCGTGCCGGTCGTGTCGGGGTGGCTCGACATCTCGTGGTTCGATGCGTTCGTCGTCGATATCGGGCTGTTCGCGTTCTTCTTCTGCTACGCGTTCGTGTTCCAGTGGGCGTTCGACCGCGTGTTCGACGTGCCGGCGGCAACGAAGCAGTCGTGAGCCGGGCGCCTATGCCCCCGCGGCAATTTTTGGCAACTGCCAGCCGAACCTCACCGCCGCGATCCGCAGCGCAAAGCACGCGACGCCGCCGAGCACGGCCGCGACAACGGGCGGGCAGCCGAGTCGCCGGCACGACACGACGACGACCGCACCGAGCAGTGCCGCGCTCGCGTAGATGTCCGTGACCAGCACGACGGGAATCCGCGCGAGCAGCAGATCGCGCACCACGCCGCCTCCGCAGCCGGTCACGGCGCCCATCAGCGTCGCGATGAACGGGTGGACGCGGAATTCGAGCGCCTTCACCGCGCCCGCGACCGCGAACAGCGCGAGGCCGGCCGCATCGAGCGTCGTCAGCAGCGACGGCGAGAACGACGCGACCCGCGCATGAAACACGAAGGCGAACAGCCCGGCGGCGAACGCGAGCGCCGGATAACGCCAGTCGCTCACGGCGCTCGGCGGGCGCGCGCCGATCAACAGGTCGCGAATCACGCCGCCGCCGAGCGCGACGACGAGCGACAGCACCATCACCCCGAACAGGTCGAGACCGGCGCCGATCGCCGCATTGGCGCCCTCGATCGCGAACACCGCCGTGCCCGCGAGATCGGCGGCAAGCACGACTTGCTCGATGCGCTTCATGCGAGTGAATGGCCGATGTGAAGCATCGTCCGGTTACCGCGTACACCGATCGAAGCCGACGGGTCGTTCAGCCGCGTGCCGGCTGCGTGTCGCCGTCCGGATGCATCAAGCGGGTTACGGGTCATCGTCGTCTCCTCGATCGGGGATCGAGCAGTCTAGCGCATCGTCCGGCGACCGTCGGGCCAAGCGTGAAGCGGGCAGCAAAAAGCCGGCGCAAGCAGGTCACCCCGCTTACGCCGGCTCAATATTCACGTCAGGCTTCGCGCCGCATCCGCCCAGCCCGACACGTCACGCTCAATGCACGCCGAGGTACGCCTTCACCGCCGGCAGGCCGGGCTTGCCGTCGAGCGTCGTCACGCCGGCCAGCCACTTGTCGAGCGCTTGCGGGTTCGCCTTCAGCCAGTCGGCGGCGGCCTTGTTCGGGTCCTGCTTGTTCATGATCGGCACCATCACGTGGTTCTCGATCGACGTCGTGAACTGCAGGTTCGACACGAACTTCGCGACGTTCGGGCAGCGTTGCGCGTAATCGGGCGGGGTTGCGGTCAGCACCTTCGCTTCGCCGTAGTTCGGGCCGAACACATCGTCGCCGCCGGTCAGGTAGTCGATCTTCATCTGCACATTCATCGGATGCGGTTCCCACCCAAGGAACACGATCCACTGCTTGTCGCGGGCCGCGCGATTCACTTCGACCAGCATCCCGGCCTCGCTCGACTCGACCAGCTTGAACTTGCCGAGGCCGAACTGGTTGCCGTCGATCATCTTCTTGATCAGCGCATTGCCGTCGTTGCCCGGCTCGATCCCGTAGATCTTGCCGTTCAGCTTGTCCGCGTACTTCTGGATGTCCGCGAACGACTTCAGGCCGCCCTGGTACACGTAGTCGGGCACCGCGAGCGTGTATTTCGCGCCGGTCAGGTTCGGCGTCGCGAGCACCTTGATCGTGCCGGCCTTCGTGAACGGCTGGATGATCGGGTCCATCGTCGGCGACCAGTAGCCGAGGAACACATCGATCTGCTTGCTCTTGATCCCCGCGAACGTGATCGGCACCGAGGCGATCGTCTTCGTCGGGTTGTAGCCGAGCCCCTGCAGCATCGTCGACGCGAGGCCCGTGGTCGCCGCGATGTCGGACCAGCCGACATCCGCGAAGCGCACGTTCTTGCACACGGGCGGATCGGCCGCATAAACGGCCGACATCGGCGCGGTCACCCCGATCCCGCACACCGCTGCGATCAATAGGCGCTTCATCTTGCTTCTCCTCAAAGTGATGTCGTTTGCTTGAATGCGGGATCGTTTATTGAAGCCGCGCGCCGCGATCCCGGCGACGTCGCGGACCGACGGATTGCCGCGGCTCAGCGCCCGGGCAGCCGCCGCTCGTAGCTCGGCGCGTGGCCGAACTGCGCGCGGTATGCCTTGCTGAAATGACACGGCGAATGAAAGCCGCAGACCGTCGTCACGCGTGCGATCGATGCATCGGTCGTGCGCAGCAGGTCGCGGGCGCGTTTCAGGCGCAGCGTCAGGTAATAGTGGGTCGGCGATACGTTCAGGTACACCTTGAACATGCGCTGCAGATGCCGCTGCGACAGCCGCACGAGCCGCGCGAGCTCCTCGAGCGACAGCGGCTCCTCGATGTTCGCCTCCATCAGCCGTACGACCTCGATCAGCTCCGCGCGCGAGAAGCCGACCCGCGCATCGACCGGAATCGGCTGCGTATCGGTCGAGCTGCGAATGCGCTCCAGGATGAACTGCTCGGATACCTGCGCGGCCAGTTGCTGGCCGAACCGCATGCCGACGAGGTTCAGCATCAGGTCGAGCGGCGCGGTGCCGCCCGTGCAGGTCAGCCGGTCGCGATCGACGACGAACAGCTCGTCGGCGAAGCCCACTCGCGGAAATTCGGAATGCAGCGCGGACAGGTTCTCCCAGTGCACGGTGCAGCGATAGCCGTCGAGCAGCCCGCTCGACATCAGCGCATAGGCACCCGTGCAGATGCCGCCGAGCGGCAGACCGCGTTCGGCGAGCGCCGCGAGCGTATCGCGCGCGCCCTCGTCGACCACGTCGCGGATGCGGATGCCGCCGCACACGATCATCACGTCGGGCAGGTTGTCGTAGTCGAGCGCCTGCGTGGGCCGCACGGCGATGCCGTTGCTGGCATGCGCGGGCGCGCCGTCGAGCGAGTAGATCGACCACTTGTAGTGATCCGCCCGCCCGACGTAATTCGCCATCCGAAGCACTTCGACCGCGCTCGAGAACGCGATCATCGAGAAGTTCGGCAGCGTCAGGAAGCCGAAATGGGCGAGGGACGAAACCGGTGAAACGCAGGCGGCGGGCGCGACAGCGACGGCGGACGTCACATCGGTCTCCTGGCGAGGAGGTTGCAGGGGGCCAACTCCGCGGCCGAAGCCGCGGAAGTCGTTATCCATATACAGGGTGAGCGGCCGGGGTCCGGCCGCCTGGGCTCAGGCCTGCGCGGGCGCGGCCTTCACGCGGAACAGCTGCTTGAGGCCCGAGAACAGCGGCGCCTTCGCGGTGCCCGGCGCGCGGCCGAAGCTCTCGGTGATGCGGTCGAGAATGATCGCGAGCAGCACGACCGACAGACCGCTTTCGAAGCCGAGACCGATGTCGAGGCGCTGGATACTCGCGAGCACGTCGTTGCCGAGGCCGCCCGCGCCGACCATCGACGCGATGATCACCATCGACAGCGCCATCATGATCGTCTGGTTCACGCCCTGCATGATCGACGGCAGCGCGTTCGGGAACTGCACCTTGTACAGCAACTGCCACGGCGTGCAGCCGAACGCCTGGCCGGCTTCGACGATCTCGCGGTTCACGTGACGGATGCCGAGGCTCGTGAGACGCACCGCGGGCGGCATCGCGAAGATCACCGTCGACAGGATCCCCGGCACGCGGCCGAGACCGAACAGCATCGCGGCCGGAATCAGGTAGACGAACGCGGGCATCGTCTGCATCAGGTCGAGGATCGGGCGCACGATCGCGGCGACCCACTTGCTCTTCGCGGCCCAGATGCCGAGCGGGATGCCGAGCACGAGGCTGATGATCGTCGACGACAGCGTGAGGCCGAGCGTGATGACCGTCTGATCCCAGAAGCCCGTCGCGAAGATCAGCAGCAGCGACAGCGTGGTGAACAGCGCGAAGCGCCAGCCCACCCGCCACAGCCCGACGCCGATGAAGATCGCCATCATCAGCCACATCGGGATCGCCTGCAGGCCATGCTCGACGAATGCCGCGAGCCCTTCGATCGCTTGACCGATCGCGTCGAACGTCTTCGCGTCGTGGTCGAGCAGGTAGTGAACGGACTGGTCGACCCAGGTACCGAGCGGAATCATTTCAGACATGGGAGCCTCGCGAACGCGTGATGGCCTTCAGGATGAGCGCACGATCGACCGAGCCGCAGTAGCAGCCGTCGTCGTCGACGACGGGCAGTGCATTCGGGCTCGCGACCACGCGCGCGACGACATGTTCGAGCGACGCATCGCGCCGGATGCTTTCGATCGGCCGCACGGACGGCGTGTCCTGGCCGAGCGCCTCGCGCGTGACGAAGCCGCGAATCTTGCGTGCGGCGTCGAGCACGAACGCGTATTCGGCGCTGCCGTTCAGCGAAGCCGCGACGTTCGCGGCATCGCACTTCGACACGAGCGGCACGGCGCCCGTCTGCATCAGGTCGCCGGCGGTGAGGTAGCGGCTGGTGTCGATGCCGTCGAAGAACGCGCGCACGTAATCGTCGGCCGGGTTCGCGATGATGTCCTGCGGCGTGCCGACCTGCACGAGGCGGCCGCCCTCCATGATCGCGATGCGGTTGCCGATGCGCAGCGCTTCCTCGAGATCATGCGACACGAACATGATCGTGCGGCGCTGCTCCTTCTGCAGTTGCAGCAGCACGTCCTGCATTTCGCGGCGCTTGAGCGGATCGAGCGCGGAGAACGCCTCGTCCATGATCATCAGCGACGGATTCACGGCCAGCGCGCGAGCGAGGCCGACGCGCTGCTGCATGCCGCCCGACAGCTCGGACGGCAGCTTGTGCGAGAACGGCGCGAGGCCGACTTGCTCGAGCACTTCCATCGCACGGCGCTCGCGCTCCTTCTTGCCCATGCCGCCGACTTCGAGCCCGAACGCGGCATTCGACACGACGGTGCGATGCGGCATCAGCGCGAACGACTGGAACACCATGCTCATGTCCTTGCGGCGCAGCGCGGTCAGCGCCGAGCGGCGCGCCGACGCGACGTCGAGCCCGTCGATCAGCACCTTGCCGGCGCTCGGATCGACCAGCCGGTTCACAAGGCGGATCAGCGTGGACTTGCCGGAGCCGGACAGGCCCATCAGCACGAAAATTTCGCCTTCCTGCACATCGAAGGAGACGTTGTGCACGCCGACGACCTGGCCGGTGCGCTTGAGCACATCGTCCTTCGTCGCGCCGGCGGCGAGCATGTCGAGCGCCTGCTGCGGATTGCTTCCAAACACCTTGCACAGACCTTCGACCACAACCTTGGGGGCATCCATCGAAACCTTCTCCTCGTGTAGCGGGGACTCGCGCTTGTCATAGCGTGCCTACATAGTTGCCAGAAAAAACCCCGGCCTGCCGACGAATTACGACAAACGCTTGCGCAAATACGACACGGCCGGCAGCCCCGCCGGGCGGGCCGCGCAGCCGATTGCGGCGGCGCAATACGCGCACCGCCAGCAACGACGGGCATCACCCGGCGGACTTGTGCGCAGCAACGCGCCAAACGGCACATGAGGTTTTGCGCCAGGCCGCCTCCGGCACGCGTCGCTTTACGACAAGTTCACGTCCGTTCCGGCGCCGATCTATTCAGACGAAAGCGCGCGCCGCATTCGCCAATAAAAAGCATGACCGTGCAAAAAACCGGATGGCGACACCGGACGGCGCACGCCGCGATACCGCGTCAAACCCGGGAATCGGCGCACGGACGCTGTGATACATTCGCCGCAAACACGCCGATCGCGACGTTGCCGCGAGCCCTTCACACACAGGCTCAACCGCACGACGCGCACATGCCGGTTCGCCTGCCGGCCGTGCTGAAACCACCTCGATCCGGTGCGATCCGCGATCGAAGGACGATAACGACAGTGAGAGGGAGCAAGGCGTTGAACTGGGCATTCGCCGTAATCGGTTTCATCGTGGGCGGCATCGCCGCGTTGATCGGGGATTTCTCGGCCGGGAGCGGCTCGCTGCTCGGGGCCGCCGTCGGATTCTGCATCGGGCACGCGCTGCGCCAACGCAAGCAGCAAAACCAGCGAGCCGCGGCCGACGCGTTCGCGATCTCCGCGACGCCGCCTCCCACCCCATTACCGCTCGCCGAGCGCGTCGCGCGCCTCGAGGCAACCGTCGACACGCTCACACGCGAACTCGACGCGCTGCGCGCCCAACTGGCAGGCGCGAAGGCCGGCGCGGCAACCTCCGGCGACATCGCGCAAACGGCTTCGGCCGGTGCCTCCGCCGTGCCGCTGCCAGCCCACGTTCCGACCACGCCCACGCCACAACCTGTCGCCGCACGGGCCGACACACCGGCATCCATTTCGACGCCGGCCCCTGCCGCGGCACCGGCAACCGCTGCACGCACCGCCACTGCGTCCGCTCACGCCAATACCACCGCCAGCGCACCCGCCACCTCGACCCGCCCTGCCCCGCCCGCACCACCCGCGCCGCGCGAACCCGGCTTCGTCGAACGCGCATTCGGCGCCGCGCGCGACTGGCTGCTCGGCGGCAACACGGTCGTGCGTGTCGGGATCATCGTGCTGTTCTTCGGCGTCGCGTTCCTGCTCAAGTACGCGGCCGACAACGACATGCTGCCGATCGAATTCCGCCTCGCGGGCACGGCGCTCGCCGCGGCCGCGCTGCTCGCGATCGGCTGGCGCGTGCGGGCGCGCCGCGCCGCATACGGCCTCGTGCTGCAAGGCGGCGGCGTCGGCATCCTGTACCTGACGATCTTCGCCGCGACCAAGCTGTATGCGCTGCTGCCCGTCGGCGCCGCGTTCCCGCTGATGGTCGCGGTCTGCGCGCTGAGCGCGTTCCTCGCGGTGCGGCAGAACGCGCTGCCGCTCGCGTTCATGGGCAGCGCGGGCGGCTTCCTCGCACCGATCCTGCTGTCGACCGGACAGGGCAACCACGTCGCGCTGTTCAGCTACTACGCACTGCTGAACGCGGGCATCTTCGCGATCGCGTGGTTCAAGGCGTGGCGCCCGCTGAACCTGCTCGGCTTCGTGTTCACGTTCACGATCGGCTCCGCGTGGGGCGTGACGGCCTATCGCCCCGCGCTGTTCGCGAGCACCGAGCCGTTCCTCATCCTGTTCTTCCTGATGTATGTCGGCATCGCGCTGCTGTATGCGGTGAAGCGCGAACTCGCGCTGCGACACTACGTGGACGGCACGCTCGTGTTCGGCACGCCGATCGTCGCGACCGCGCTGCAGGCGTCGCTCGTGAAAGGCATGCCGTTCGGGCTCGCGTGGAGCGCGGTCGCGCTGTCGGCGTTCTACGTCGCGGTCGCCGCATGGCTCGCGCGGCGCCGCGATCGCCTCGGGCTGCTGTTCGAATCGATGCTCGCGCTCGCGGTGATCTTCGCGACGCTCGCGGTGCCGCTCGCGTTCTCGGGGCCGACGACCAGCGCCGCGTGGGCCATCGAAGGCGCGGCCGTCGTGTGGCTCGGCGTGCGCCAGAAGCGCCTGCTCGCGTTCGGCTTCGGGCTGCTGATGCAGGTCGCCGCGGCCGGTGCGTTCTTCACGAGCCTGCTGAGCCCGGCCGACGCGACCGCGCTGCCCGTGCTCAACAGCCCGTATATCGCGATGCTGCTGATCGCGCTCGCCGGCCTGTTCACCGGCTGGTGGCTGCACGGGCGCGGCGAAGCGCGCGCATGGCACGCGTGGATGCCCGAGATCGGCGTCGCGGCCGCCGCGTGGGGGCTGCTGTGGTGGGTCAGCGGCGGGCTGCACGAGATCCTCGTCCACGCGAGCCGTCACGTCGACCTGCATGCCGACCGCTTCGTCATGGATACGACCGCGCTGTTCGCGGCCGGCACCGCGTGGCTCGCGCACGTCGTGCGCCGCCGGCTCGCGTGGCCGCTCGCCGAATGGCCCGCGCTCGCGCTCACGCCGGTGCTGGCGCTGCTCGCACTGCGCGCGTTCGATGCGCACGAAGCGCCGCTGTCGGGCATGGGCGCGTTCGCATGGCCGGTGGCCGTCGGCGCCGGGTTTGCACTGCTGTGGCGCCAGTCGCGCGGCACGACCGGCGCCGCTGCCGTGAACGGTGCGGCGCATTCCGTTGCAGCAGGCATCCTCGCGCCGCTGCATACGCTGGCGTTCTGGACCCTGTGCGGGCTGCTGTCGCTCGAAGGTTTCTGGCGCCTGCGCGCGTTCGTCCCGGAAGGCGCCTGGAGCTGGAGCGCATGGGCGTATGGCTTCGGCGCGCTGCTCCTGCTCGTGTCGGGCCCCGGCTCGCGCCTGCGCTGGCCCGTCGCGGCGTTCCCGCGCGCCTACCAGGTGTGGGGGGCCGCGCCGCTCGCCGCGCTGCTGTGGCTGTGGAGCCTCGCCAGCACGGCAAGCGACGGCGACGCCTCTCCGCTCTTCTGGCTGCCGCTGCTCAATCCGCTCGACGTCGCGCAAGGTCTCGTGTTCGTCGCGTTCGCCGTGTGGCTGCGTCGCCTGAAGACGCTCGGCGTCGCGTGGCATCCACGCGTCGTCGACTATCTGGCGATCGCGACCGTGTTCCTGTGGTTCAACGCGCTGCTGCTGCGCACGCTGCATCAGCGCTTCCACCTGGGCTACGACATCGACACCGTGCTGTCGTCGTTCGGTATCCAGCAAGTGTTCATGGTCGGGTGGAGCCTGTTCGCGTTCGCCGGGATGTGGCTCACGCGCCGCGACGGCATCGCGCGCCTATGCGCATTCGCGTCGCTGCCGCTGATCGTCGTGATGTGGGCGTGGACCTTCTACGCGAACTTCACGCAGGACGGCGGAAGCTGGGCGCGCGTGCCGCTGTTCAACCCGCTCGATCTCGTGCTCGCGGTCGTCTATGCGCTCGCCGCTTCGTGGTTCGTGCGCGCGCGCAAACTCGGCTGGACCTTCGGCACACATCGTGTCGAGCTGCTGGGTGCGGCCGGCGCGACCGGGTTCCTGTGGCTGAACGCGATCCTGCTGCGCACGCTGCATCACTGGGCCGGCGTGCCGTACGAATTCGGCGCGATGGCCGAATCGACGCTCGTGCAGGCATCGGTGTCCGTGTACTGGACAGTCTGTGCGCTCGCAATCACGATCTGGGCCACGCGCCGCGGGCTGCGGCCACTGTGGTTCGTCGGCGCCGCGCTGCTCGCGCTGACGGTCGTCAAGCTGTTCCTGTTCGACCTGTCGCACGTCACCGGCATCGAGCGGATCGTATCGTTCATCGGCATCGGCGTACTGCTGCTGTTGATCGGCTATTTCTCGCCGCTGCCGCCGAAGGCAGCCGCGCAACAGGACGGCCGGCCATGAAACGACTCGCCGCCCTGCTCGGTCTGAGCCTGCTCGCGTCGTTCGCGGCCGCCGACGGCGCGCCGAACGCCGGCCGCGTCACGCAGCGCTTCGCGCTCGACCTCGACGGCAGCGCCGCGTATTACCAGCTCACCGTGCCGCAGCCCGTGTATGCGGCGAGCCGGCGCGACGATCTCGGCGACGTGCGTATCTTCAACGGCGCGGGCGAGCCGGTGCCGTACTCGCTCGACGCACCCGCCGCGGCCGCGCCCGCCGTGCCGCCGTCCCGCACGCCGGTGCACTGGTTCCCGCTGCCGCCCGCGCGCGCCGAGCACGGCAACGCGCCGCTCGGCGTGACGGTCGGCCCGGACGGCGCGCTGCGCGCGGCCGTCGCGACGCCTTCGCGCCCAGGGCACGGCGCGGACCTCGTCGACCTGTCGCATACCGACGGCAGCACCGAAGCACTGCTCGTGCACGTGAACGACGACAGCTACCAGGGGCGCGTAGCCGTCGAAGCCAGCGACGACCTGCGCAGTTGGCGGCCGCTCGGCAGCACGCAGTTGCTGAAGGTCGGCCGCGGCAACGACATGCTGGTGCAGGAACGCATCGCGCTCGACGGCGCGGCGCCGCGCTACCTGCGACTCGACTGGCTCGACGGCGCACCCGCGATCGCGTCGATCGACGTCGAGACGCATCCGCGCGACGCACGCGGCACCGATACGGCGTCCGTGCCGCGCCAGTGGCGCGACGCCGTACGGATACGCGCCGGCGCCGCGCCGGGCGAGTATCTGTTCGACACCGACGGCGCGTATCCGGTCGATCGCGTGCGCATCGACCTGCCGCAGCCGAACACCGTCGCCCGCGCGATGCTGCAAAGCCGCGCCGATGCGCAGGCGCCGTGGCGCGACGTCGCTGGCGCCGTGCTGTTCCGGCTGCAGGGCAAGGGCGGCGAGCAGCGCAATCCGCCGCTCGAGTTCATCGCGAACACGGATCGCGCGTGGCGCATCGTCGTCGACATGCGCAACGGCGGGCTCGGCGGCGGCCAGCCGGCCATCGCGATCGGGTGGCATCCGGCCGCGCTGACCTTCGTCGCGCGCGGCACGCCGCCGTTTACGCTCGGCGTGGGCGACGCGTCGCTCGTGTCGTCGGCCGTGAGCCGCGACGCACTGCTGGTCGGCATGGCGCCCGAAGTGCGGCCCGCCCGCGTCGGCGCGGCGCTGCCGGCATCGGCCGTCGCGCCGGCGGCAGCCGCCGATGCGGATGCCGGGCGCCGCTACGTGCTGTGGGGCGCGCTGGTGGTGGCGGTCGGTGTGCTCGGCGCGATCGCATGGCGCGTCGCGAAAGCCGGCAGCGACACGCGCGGCCGCGACGAGTGACGTCGACGTGCATTTGCGTGCCGCTTGACGCGGCGTTCACGTTCATCGAGCAGGTACGTTCTTTGGGACATCGCCACGCGTGACCGCACCGATTCATCGAGTGGCTCGCCTTCCACCTTTGCGTGAAGGCCGCACGACGCGCCAGCGGCCCGAGCCGGAGTCCGTCAGCCGCTATCGAGCCATGAAGCGGCCGTGCTGACGCGGTCGCCACGGCGACGACCGGCAACTGGCCGCGCCAGCCGCGCGGCGCGCCGCGAAACGTCCGGCGCGGCGCACGCCCGACTCGCGCCGCGCCACCGCGACGATCTGCGGCGCCCACGCCAGCACGACACGCCGCACGGCCGCCACGCGCGCGGCCAGCCGCGATACCGGAGACACGCGGCGCACAGCATGGGCAACGGGCCGCTTGCACAGGATCGCGCTGTCGTAGCGCTTGCCGGCGAAGCGCATCACGTCGACCACCTCGAAGCCCTGCGCGCCGTAGAACGCCAGCAGATGCGCAGCAGGATGCGGCGTATCCAGCGCGAGCAGCGCATAGCCGCGCAACGCGGCCCACTGCTCGGCGAACGACATCAGCAACGCGCCGATTCCGCGGCTCTGGCAAGCCGGGTCCACCGCCACCTGGCGCACGCTCGCGACGCCTTCGCGCCGGTACAGCGAGCAGGCCGACGACGGATCGGTCGCATACAGCGTGGCCGTACCGACGACACGCCCGCCGCACACGGCGACATAGCACTCGCCCGCTTCCGCGCGGCGGCGCGTGACGTCTTCGTCCTGATCGACGCACGTGCAGTTGAGCCCCATCGCACCGAGCCGCGCGAACGCGCGGTGCAGCATCGGCGTCAGTTGTGCATAGCTGTCGATTGCCGGATCGAAACGCCGGACGATCACCCGATCGACGCACCGTGAAGGCAGCGCGGCAGGGGTGGGGTCGGCGATCGCGTTCCAGGGTATCGACATGGCCATGCTCCGTGGTGAAGATGCACGAAGTCTAGGAGCGCGCCGGTTGCCGTCGCAAGAAAAAATGTCGTAAAAATTCCGGGCGAAGACGGCGGGCGGAGGTCGCGAATACGGCATCGTTCCGATGCTGCGTGCACGTCGTGGCGAACGCATCGAAGCACCGATCGTTGTTCGCGCAAGCAACGCGCCATGCAATGAAGTCGCGTGGTGATGTCCACATCCGCGCGCATGCCGTTGACACGTACCGCCCCGCGCTCCAGACTCGCTGCTCCGTCACCGCCCCGCGAGCGCCCATGATCACCTGCTTCCTTCGCTACGTCGTCGATCCGTACAAACTCGTCGAATTCGAAACCTACGGCAAGATGTGGATTCCGCTCGTCAAGCAGTTCGGCGGCACGCATCACGGCTACTTCCTGCCGTCCGAAGGCGCGAGCAACATCGCGCTCGCGATGTTCTCGTTCCCGAGCCTCGCCGAATACGAACGCTACCGCGAACGCTCGAAGGACGATCCGGCCTGCCAGGCCGCGTTCCGCTACGCGGAGGAAACGCGCTGCATCGTCAGCTACGAGCGCAGCTTCTTCCGGCCGGTGTTCGAGTAACGGGCGGCGTCGCCGCGCATCGCGCCCCGTTTTCCAGCGGCGGACGAAAAAAAGCCCCGCCTGCATCCGCGCGGCGGGGCCAACCCATGTCAGTAGAGACATCATGGAGGAGACGAGCCCATCTTATCGACCGTGGCGCACCGTCTCAACCAAGCATTTCTGCTATCGATCTGCGGGGCCGCGCACACGATTGCCCCCGCCACGCGGCATATCGATAGAACGAAAAGTCGTTTTCAGAGTGGCGACGGGGTCGTTACCATCTGGTTTTAAGCCTGTGCTTAGCCGGGCAAGCCAATCCCAGGAGCGCCCCTTGACTGCATTCGATCAACACCGCCGCCCGTTCGTCGTCGGCATCGGCGGGACCACCCGAGCCGCATCGTCCACCGAACGCGCGCTGTCGTTCGCACTGCGCGGCGCGCAGGCCGCCGGCGCACGCACGCGCCTGTTCGACGGCCCGTTCCTGCATACGCTGCCGCACTACGCCCCCGAACACAAAACGCTGACCGACGCGCAGCGCGAGCTGATCGACGCCGTGCGCCAGGCCGACGCGATCATCATCGCGACGCCCGGCTATCACGGCGGCGTGTCCGGTCTCGTGAAGAACGCGCTCGACACGCTCGAGGAGCTGCGCGCGGACGAACGCCCGTATCTCGACGGCCGCGCGGTCGGCCTGATCGTCACCGCGTACGGCTGGCAGGCGGCCGGCACCGTGCTGACGTCGCTGCGCTCGATCGTCCATGCGCTGCGCGGCTGGCCGACGCCGTTCGGCGCCACCGTCAACACGCTGGAAACGCGCTTCGAAAGCGCCGACAGCTGCTCGGACCCGAAGGTCGTCGCGCAACTCGAGACGGTCGGCACGCAAGCCGCCGAATTCGCGCTCGCGTTCGCGTCGCATCGCGCGGCCTCGCACGCGGCATCGGTCGATGCGCTCGCGCCCGTACTGAAGGTCGCCAACCAGTAACCCCCGCATTCCGCCGCGCGCCTCCGATCGACACGATTCGACGGGGCGCGCGGCGCGTCTTCCAGCGCGTGGCGATATGCCGGGCGCATCGTCTCGCCTCTCGAACATACCGTTTCCGCGTACCGCCCCGATAACGATTCAGCCCGACGCGTGATTTGCATTGGCCGAAAGATTGGTTCACGCAGCCGGCAGGTTTTCGTACGCTGAAAGTCCGAACTTTTTCCGCGCACGCCATGAACCGTACGATCCGCTACAAGGGCTATGAAGTCGCTCCCGCTGCCGCCCGGTTGCCGAACGGGCTGTTCGCCGCCAACCTGACGATCGAACGCGCGAGCGGCGGCCCGTCGCCGCGCTCCGTGTCGTTCGACGCAATCGATTTCTTCTTCGAGGAAGAGCACGCCCTCGCCTACGCATCACGCTGGGGCCGCCTCTGGGTCGACACGAACGCGTGACACGCGCCGGGCCGGCGTGCTATCGTTTGTCAATAAAGTTGAGCGGTGTACATGAATAAAATCAATGGCTTGCAAAAAACTTTGCCATGATTGCTCGCTTCATTTTGCCATACAAGGTGAGCAAAAGCCGCTGAATTGACAAGAAATACGAGCACTCGCTAATAGGCTTGATTCTTCCCAAGATGGGGCGGTCTATCGATCGATTTTCGTCAAGATAGGCCGAGCACTATAGCGGAAGTGGCCTCCCACGCCACCTCCGCTCACAACTCTAGTCGGCGGGACTAGCATTGACCGGAACCATCATCAAATCCGTCAAGGCTTCCGCCACTTGTCCGGCTTCCCGGCACTCGTAGTACGCACCCGCTCCACCAGCACAGGGCCGCTCGGGTTGAGTTCGCGTGCACGTTCAATCGCTTCGCGTTGCGTCGTGGCAGTTGCACTTGCCCGTTGCGAATTCGGACGACGAACTGCGTAATCGCCTTCATCGAGGCGACGCTCAACAAAGATCTTGTTGGTCATTGGTCTACTCCGTAGCTGATTGAAGTTGCTTACCGGTCAGGAAGCGCAAGCAAGTTGTCGGTCCAGCGCCCATCGGCGACCGTTTGCACATACTTGGTCCTCCCGTTGTTGTTGACGTGTACCCATGCTCCTTGTCGTTGAGGGTTGCGATCCGGGCACCAGACGGAATTGTTCCCCTGACGCTCGATGTACGAGACCATTTGATCGCGAGTGAAAACCCCGCTTTCACCGACAGCTCGATCGCCGTCCCACACTTGCCACCACAGATGCGTGATGTGTTCGTGGCCTGCACCGCCGCCCATCCGTTTCGCTACGCACTTCAAAGTCCTTGCCATGGTTGGCACCTCTTCAAAAATTGAGGAACGCGCCAACAAAATGTTCGGAGTAGGCGCACAAAAAATATAGGCGCCTCGAATTCACTTGTCAAGCATGAAAAGTGCGCCTACTCTGAACATCGGGTAGTCAAGAATGGGGGGCCCCTACCCATTCGCGTGACGCGTTCCCATCATCGGCCGCCAGCGAGCGTGCGATCTATACAGGAGAGTGAAGTGGCAACCCCCTTGGGCGAAAAGATTCGAGCCGAGCGCAAACGTTTGAAATTGACACTGGATGCGCTTGCCGAGAAGACAGAGTCAAGTAAGAGCTACATTTGGGAGTTAGAAAATCGCCCCGTAGTGCGCCCGTCTGCAGACAAGATCTCTAAGATTGCGGCGGTGTTGGGCGTGACAGTGGAATTCTTGCTGGACGATGAGAAGCAGGAAGCATCGCAATCGGATGTAGACGAGGCTTTTTTCAGGCGTATCGGTCGCCTTGATGCGACTAAACGTGCCCAGTTGGAAAAATTTCTCAAGGCGATAGACGACGATGAGTGAGCCGACGACGCCAGCCGCGTGGGGTATCCAGTTGTCGAAATTGTGGACGCAAAGTGGTCAATCTTTCCCGGTCGACGTACAGGTGCTCGCGCTTGAGGTAACCAAGGCCAAATTTTCGGACCCGGTTGGCGTCATCAAGCCTCACGGTGTTGCCGGCATCGACGGCATGCTCTCAAAGAGAAAAAGCAAGGGCGACTGGTGCATCTCATATGACGCGGCGGTAACCATCCCCGGACGTATCAATTTCACGCTGGGGCACGAACTGGGCCACTACTTTTTGCATCGAGCGATGCGCGATACCTTTACGTGTGGCCAACTCGAAACGATGGGCTACAACGAAGGGGAGTCGAAAAAGCAGGAATCGGAAGCCAACAAATTTGCGTCGTTCCTGCTCATGCCAGCGGACGATTTTCGGCAACAAATTTCCGGACAGCCGATTACGGTTGATCTGCTCGGCCACTGCGCTTCTCGGTACGACACATCGTTCACCGCCACCACATTGAAGTGGCTGGACATCACGGACGAAGCAGCCATGCTCGTGGTTGCGCGGGATGATTTCATATGCTGGAGCTACCCCAGTGCCCGCGCATCGAAGTTGGGCTGCTACATGCCTCCAGGAGCACCCGTACCCTCCGCGTCAGTCGAGCGCTTGGCAGAAGCAAATGCCGCGAGAGACCGGATCGTTACGGTGCCCGCAGGCGTGTGGCACCCATCGTTCGAAGCAGAAGAGTCTCTGATCGTCTCCGACCAGTTCGACCTCGCCATCTTCTTGGTTCGATTTGTGTCGCCTGGACATATCGAACATGCCGAGGATGCGCCCTCTGACGCGGCCGACTTTCTGACTGAACGAGCGAAAGGATTGAACTGGACGCGCCAATAGCTTAGTGCGTGTTCTACCGTATCACCACAAATTACAAAGGAAACCGGAATGTTCGATCCAATGTTGCCGAATCGAGAGATGTTCATCCAGGACCCAGCCGGGTACAGCCTCTCCGGATGGAGCCGTTGGGCGATGCTGGCCGCAGCCCATGGTGCTGACGTCGATCCGACCAATGCTCCCAGCAGCGACGATCTAAAGAGTCCGATTTTGTGGCTGACTCAAGCCGAGGCGATGGCTCAGGCAGCGGTAACGCTCGTAAAACAGCAACCGAATTTCGACAACATGCCGACCGAACTGCGGGGAATTTGCGATTCTCAGTACTGCGCAGTCGCCCTCATGTTGGTTGGTTATAGCTTGGAAGTCTGCCTGAAAGCGATGATCATCCTCCGCGCAGGAGTTGCCGCGTACTCTGAAGCTGAGCGTGACCACAAGCATCACGAACTTCATCGTCTCGCGAATTTTATCGATGACCTCTCCCCCAAAGAACTAGCAACACTTGAACTTCTCACACACTTCGTATATTGGGCGGGCCGCTATCCCGATCCGGGCCAGAAGGGTATTGGCAAGCACGACAAGATATTCCAGATATCAGAAGAGAATCGGATTACTGCACACGATCTATTTGAAGTCGCAGCGAAGGTGATGTTTCATGTCAAGAAACTCGTCGGTGCTTGAAACTGCCCAGTTCAGACGAGCCCACTAATTTACGAGCGATGTACTCGAAGGGCAGGCGTGACAGTGTTCATCACAATCTTCTCAAGTATGCCGATACGTCAAACCTTTCCGAAGTCGGACAGGGTAACCGGCTTGAGTGCGGATACGCCGTATGAGGGACGCGAGATCGTGGGGTGGCCAATCGAGGTTTACAGCGGGGGGCGGTGTGTCGTTCGGGACAACACCCTGCAGGTCGAGGCCGGTACCTGACCACACCAACAAGCGGCCATCTCAAGTCACTCTTCTTGGCGTTAATGGCCAATCCTGAGACATCAGCTTACCGTCGCGATCTGCTGTACCGCTTCCTCAATGTACTGAAGATCCACATTGACGGAGAAGCGACAACCCTATTGGAGGCCGTGAACCTGTACCAGCGCGAAATGAGGCACACTGGGCGACCTATTAATCATCCAAAGCTCATTGGGACAACACTATTGGTTAAGGGTTTGGAATACGACCATGCAGTCATCCTCGATGCCGATGCGCTTGATGCAAAAGAACTTTATGTTGCGATGACTCGAGGATCGAGATCCCTCACTATCATTGGATCAGGAAGGTACTTGCCTGCGAGATAGATCCGACCAAGAGGCTCTAACTCACCGACTCAGCAAAAGGTAATCGGTGAACTATTGACCTTGCCACAGTCTCGAGTGGACCACTCTTATCAGACACCTCCGACAGCACAGATCCTGTGCACGCCCAATATAACCTTCTGTCGAATTTCCACGCCCCAGACTCTTAGGTTTAGAAAATTCCATCCCGATACTTCTCTTTATTGATCGGGCGAAAAATCGCTCATCTCTTTCCTTACGAACTCTGGGGCGCAAAGCAGGCATTTCAAACTTGTTCGCCAATTCAGTCGAGCGTGGCAAACAATAGATTGAGGCCTTCAGACAAAAGCGGATGCGCGATAATCGAGTCACGAACCGCTCGGTAGGATAGGCCTCCAAGCATCGCCATCTGGACGGCGGTCGTCACATCGCCAGCACCTGCACCGACCATCGTAAAACCGAGGATTCGATCAGTCTCAGGGTGAATCAGCGCCTTCATGAAACCGCGCGTGTTCCCGTTCGTACGGGCCCGAGGAACCGCCGCCATGGGCAGCTTCGCGACACGTACTAAGATCCCCTCGGCCCTGGCATCGGCCTCGTTCAGGCCGACACGACCCAGTTCCGGATCAATGAAGAGTGCATACGGGATCGTACGATTAGCAGTACTGACGGAACGCCCCTCGATGCCGGCCTTCAGCACCCGATAGTCATCAAACGACGCATGAGTGAACATCGGCGTACCCGCGATCTCGCCAATTGCCCATGTGCGCGGGGCTGTCGTCGCCAGCTTTTCGTCGACCTTGATGATCCCGCGCCCATCCACCTCCACACCCGCAAGGTCGAGACCAATTGCATCAGTCTGTGGCTTGCGACCGGTAGTGACTAGCAAGTGTGACCCCTCGACGACACGGCCATCAGCAAGCTCGATGGTAACTTGCTGGCCACTTGTCCCGCGAACGTTCGCAATTCGGGATTGGAGTTCGAGCTTGATTCCGTCCGCCTCGAGCGCTTGCTGGATTTCGCGGCTGACATCCTCGTCTTCTCGCATCGCGACACGCGGCGCATCGTGGATCAGCGTGACAGCGCTCCCGAGCCGACGAAAGGCCTGCGACATTTCCAGACCGATGTAACCGCCACCAATCACTACGATATGCTCAGGAAGTTCGTCGAGGCGGAGTGCTTCGACATGGGTCAGCGGCTGCGCGTCGCGCAAGCCGGGCACGTTCGGAATCTGAGCAACCGTACCCGTATTGATGTAAACGTTCTCGCCCTCGTAGATTGCTTCGCTTCCGTCTTCTGTGCGGACGCTGATCGTACGAGGTGCAATGAAGCGACCGGTGCCGGTGATCAGATCCAGACCAGACTTTTCGAAGGCCGCACGATTGATCTTTATCATGCCGTCGACGACACCGCGCACATTTTCGGACACGTTCGCCATATCGGCCATGATCGATGCATCACCGGCCGCTTCGCGCCATCCGTGAACCTGCCGAGCGTTTTGAATCAACGTTTTGCTTGGAATGCAGGCGACATTGATGCACGACCCGCCGATCATTCCGCGCTCGATGAGTGCTACGCGCCTCCCCTGGCGCGCCATATCCATCGCGAGAGTTTTCCCCCCCTTTCCGCCACCGAGAAAGAGATATTCGTAGTGCTTTACGTCAGACATTATCAACTCCGAAAATTGCCCGTCCGATTGATCGTGTGCGACTCGAAGCAAGCACGAGCCCCCCCATCAACGAAATGACCTCATACATCGGTGTCCACGAAGAGGAACTCTCGCGCACTCACAAGTCGTGACGGTAAGTTATTTTGGATACCAGAATAAAATCACGAACTACAATTTCCTTTATCTTCATCCTTCGATACTCTATATCCAATCGCATGGTTGATATATCGTCGAAAGGAAGCAGCCAGTGTTTACGTTGGTTTCGCATCGTACATACCTAGGTATAAGCCCGCCAGCGATCGCTTCGATCCACCCCCGCAGCGCACAGGCCGGCCTCAGTCTAGTCGCTTCGATCATCGACCCATGTCTGGCGCGCAGTCGTTATTCGGCTTGTTGGGTCGTACTCGTCAGATACGTACAATCCGAGAATCGAAAAGGATGCGTCACGCTCATAACATAGCTGACGTCCTGCCGCCCATGTGATGGCACGACTCCGCGTCAAGCCCCACACATTCCACGCCTTGTACCCTTCGCTCCTGCATCCGTCGTTCCAACAGTACGGGAGTCCGACGCACAAATTGAGCCGTCAGCGATCGCCGGCGACTCGTCGACACATTCAAGTAAGCCATGCAGCACGCTGTGATTTCGACCATCAAGCCAACATTAATACACGGCAAGGATTGGAACGATGCCTGCGTTGCTGATGTGGTCGAAAGCGCCCTAAGGAAAATCGTACTAAGCAGCAAAGATCGCAAACCAATGTGCACCAAGATCCAGTAAAATCCACTAGCCTTACGATTGTTGCACGGTCTGGTTGCCGTCCTTAAGGACTCGAACGTCATGCCCTATTGTTCACCATGGCACATACTTTATTGGTGTGCTATCAGCCGACAGCGACGCTACCTTATGTATGGCCCAGCACATCCCCGCATGACAATCGCCCATCAGGCCCTCGATTCTCTGAACACGGATTCAGTCTGAGAATGTGGTGACAAGGATCACATACAGACATCCGTTCTCGATCGGATCACGAGGCACGCCGATACCGCGTTACCGAGTCTGTTGCAACAACTGACATACGACATCTTATTCGACCCTCGGGAGCACCACTTGGAATTGAACGCTACGGGAATATCCGATTCCTTGCCCGTGATTACCACGGTCGATGCAGCCAGAGCCGATCGCATTTTCAAGCGACTCGCGCTGCGAGTTCTGCCGATCTTTATGTTTGCGTATCTTGCGTCCTATATTGATCGCGTCAACGTAAGTTTCGCTAAACTTCAGCTTAGCCAGGACCTGGGATTTACCGATGCCGTTTTCGGTTTTGGTGCGGGCACATTCGCGTTGGGCTATGTACTATTTGAAGTTCCGAGCAACATGCTATTGCAGAAGGTCGGGGCAAAACGATGGCTGACACGCATTATATTGGCGTGGGCGATCGTCTCGGCTCTAACCACATTGATTGCCACACCAAAGCAGTTCTATGTCATGCGTTACCTCCTCGGAGTAACGGAGGCCGGCCTCGTTCCGGGTGTCGTATATTATATTTCTCAGTCGTTCCCGCGCTTCCACAGAGCACGAATTTTGTCCATATTCTATACGGCACTCCCAATGGCTGGCCTGATTGGATCCCCCATGAGTGGATTCATCATGGAATATCTCGATAGTCTTCTGAGCCTCGCCGGCTGGAAGTGGATGTTGATCATCGAGGCAATTCCAGCCTTCGTCGCCGCTATCATGTGCTGGAAATATCTGGAAGACGACGTCACCCAAGGAAACCACCGATCCGAATCAGATCGTAACTACCTTATTAGCGCGCTTGAAGAGGACAAGTCAATAGCCGCATCAATAAATCAGAACAATATCTTTTCAAGCAAGATTTTCTGGATTTTTGGAATTATTTATTTTCTCGATGTTTTTGGAATTTACGGCTACACACTCTGGGCGCCAACCATCATCAAATCGCTCGGTGTAGAGCGTAATTCCTTGATCGGGCTCCTCGCCGCGCTGCCCAATGCGGTTGCCGTTATCGTAATGATAATTGCCGGTCGGAAGGCCGATAGTCGCAGGGAGCGCAGGCTGCTCGTCGCCGCATTATTCCTGATGGCCGCCGCAGGTCTGACTCTCGCACTTGTCTGGCACGGCACGCTTTGGCTGAGCATTGCGGCGCTCTGTATTGCCAACGCGGGATTATTGTCCATCCCCCCAATATTCTGGGGTATGCCAACTGCCGTCCTCTCCCCCCGCAATGCCGCGAGCGGCATCGCGTGGATCAGCGCAATAGGCAATATAGGCGGCTTCTTCGGCCCCTATGTCGTGGGCTTATTGAAACAGTCCTCGGGCAGCTTCGTACCGGCGATCTATTGCATCATCGCATGCCTTCTATTCGGGCTAATTCTCACACTCTTATTACCGAAGCACTTGGTCAATCGCTAGGAAATAAGGCCCGCTCCGCAGGCGGGCTCAACTCCGAAACACCGCGCAACCGCGCTACGTTTCCACATTATCATCGCCTATGTGCATTTGAATCATGCCGCCTAGCGGCGTGAATGATCGACAAGCGATATCCGGCACGCGGCGTGTCGACTTAGTCGTCAGCGGGAGCAATACCCAGCAGTTTTGCCCCGAGCACCAACTCGGCCAGCGAGCGAACTTCCATCTTGCGCATCGCATTCCCGCGATGAATCTTGACGGTGATCTCGCTCAAATCCATTTCCGCAGCAATCTGTTTGTTCAATAACCCCCGCACGACGAAGCCCATGACTTCCCGCTCACGCGGGGTCAGCGATTCATAGCGACGTCTCACCTCCGCAACCCGTCCATCCGTCCTGCGACGAGCCTCGTGTTTCAGTAGCGCCCCCTCCACTGCGTCCAACATTTCCTGATCGCGAAACGGCTTCGAAAGAAAATCCAGCGCACCATTCTTCATCGCCTTGACCGACATGGCAACGTCACCATGCGCCGTGATAAAGATGATAGGCAACCCCATGTCGCCGGCAACGATCTGCTCCTGCAACACGAGCCCGCTCTGCCCCTTGAGCCGCACATCGAGAATAAGGCAACTGGATACGTCCGGCTTGTCGAAGGCGAGGAATTCTTGCGCCGAACTGAATAGCTCGACTCGCAGCCCAACAGACCGAAGCAACATGCCGAGCGCCGACCGCATGGAATCGTCGTCGTCGACAACATAAGCGATCGATTGCTTCACTACCTGTGGTGTCGCCTCACTCATGGACACCCCCACCGTTAATGGGCAAAACAAACCACATGGTCGCACCGTTATTCCCCCGGGATTCGGCCCAGATACGGCCACCATGCGCCTCGACAATCGATCGGCAAATCGACAGCCCCATTCCCATCCCCTCCTTTTTAGTTGTGAAAAATGGCGTGAACAACATACTCGCATCTGCTTCGCTAATGCCGTGCCCGGAATCCTCGATCGCAATGAGCGTCTTGTCGCCCTCGTATCGCTGAACTGAAACACTCAGCCTTCGCGTGCGATCCGTCACAACGGCCATCGCTTGAATTGCATTCATCAGCAGGTTGATGACGACTTGCTGAATTTGCACTCGATCGCCAGTAATCCAGAGCACCGACTGCGAAAACGACAGCGACACTTCGGCCTGGTGACTTTGCAGTTCTCGTCGCACCAGATCCACCGACTGTTCGATCACGGCAACGAGGTCGATTGACATCATATCCGGATCCCGCCGTTGCGCCATCGAGCGGATCTGATGAATGACCTGCGTCGCACGCCTCGCATCGTGAGTCATTTGCCCGAGCGCGTACTGAACCTCGGTGAAGTCGGGAGGCGAGCGCTTGATCCAACGCATGCCCGCCTCGCCCGCTGTCACGATTGCGGCAAGCGGCTGCGTGACCTCATGTGCGATCGATGCGGCAAGTTCACCAAGCATCGTCAGACGAGTCACGTGAGCAAGCTCCGCCCTAGAGCGCTCAAGAGCCTGCTCCGCGAGCCTGCGCTCTTCAATGTCCGTATTGACGCCGTACCATCGAACGATCTCGCCATTAGCGTCACGCATCGGTGCCGCGCCGATCATCATGCACCGATAGTCACCGTTGCCCAACCGCACACGCACGGTCACTTCAAAGCTACTTCCGGCGGAAATTCCTTGACGCCAAGCGGCTTCCAGCACGCCGATATCTTCGGCATGGATAATGTCGCGCCAGACGTCCTTGTCACTGGCAACCTTGACGCCGTAATCCGACCAACGACGGTTCAAATAAACGATGCGACCGTCGTTGGATGTACTCCAAACCATGCTCGGAATAGCATCGATCGTCGCGATCAACTCTTCCTTCTGCTGCCGCAATTCGGCTTCCAGGAATCTCGCTTGAGTGACATCGCTGTCAGTTGAAAGAACCGCAACGGGTTCGCCCGATTTATCTCTCGATATCGTCCAGCGACTGGAGATGATGATTCTCGCGCGGTTCTTGCAGGTTCGCGTGAACTCCCCCTGCCAGCTACCATCCTCTATGGCTCTGCTTAACAGATCGGCCGCCGGCAGTTGCGATTCCGTGGCAGTGAGTTCATGGAACGCCTTGCCCGCTGCTTCGGCTGCGCTCCAGCCGTAAAGACGCTCGGCACCGCGACTCCAAAAACTGATAAGACCGTCCAGTCCGCACACGACGACCGCATCGTGAGTAAGGTTGAGCAGATCGATCTGCTTCTGGAGGGTGAGTCGATTGCTCTGGTTGCGCAGCGCCAAAGCAGACACCGTTACGATGGCTAGCACGCTCAGCCCGCAACGCGCCAGGGAACTGATCGCCGTTTGATCGCTTTGTGCAAGCAGAAAACCCAGGACAGTCATGGAAACGCATGACCATGCCACTACAACGGTCACGGCCTGGGACGCGACCGACGCGACTAGTAGTATCACGACAACGTAAAGAACAGCCACCGCAACATCGATTGGCGTGAATGCATCGGCGATAAAGATACAAACGGCGAGGAGCGTAGCAATGAGGTAGACGACCCGCTGTCTTCTCTCCAAGACATCTTCCTCATTGTCGCTGAATTTCGCGGCCCCCATGTTCGCATCAGAGCGCGACGCAAATCCCGCACTTATGGTGCTGCTTTCGCTCCTGCGACGATCATCATCCATATGACCTTTTGCTTCAAAACGATATCCTGAGGATCAACTTCATGCACTCGGTGAGGCGATGTCGTCGAGGCGAAGTTCGATCTGAACCGGATCAACAGGTTTGCTGA
Source organism: Burkholderia sp. E168m22 (assembly GCF_001319805.1). NCBI lineage: Bacteria > Pseudomonadati > Pseudomonadota > Betaproteobacteria > Burkholderiales > Burkholderiaceae > Burkholderia > Burkholderia sp. E168m22. Next base: position 6,813 of record NZ_BBSK01000070.1, on the reverse strand, counting down.
AAACGCAAATCGCGCCAAGCTTCATCGCCTGCCTGTGAGTGGCTTCGGATGGAAACGATGTAATGAAAATGACAGGAGGAGCTACGCCTCTTTCAAGCAGCATCTCGTACATTTCCAACCCCGAGATACCGGGCATTTGCACGTCCGAAATGATACACGCAACGTCCGCGATTCGTTCTGCACTCAGGAACTCTTCCCCCGATTCGTAGGTTCTGACTTCCCACCCGAGCGAACGCACAAGACTGCCGGTTGCTCTACGAACTGATTGATCGTCGTCGATAATTGAAACTACTGATTGATTTGCCATAAGAGCAACGTTCCTTACCTCCATGCCTTAAGGATGGCGCAAATTCGGCGCCCAGCGTCGATGCCCCATGCGAATGGTAGTTCGCGGTCGAGATCACGGTAACTATACGTATGTATGAGCGCTACCCTCGGCGTTATCCGATGAAACGATGAGGCGGCGCAGAAGCCGCCGACGGCCGCCCGCAAGGCGGTCAGCCTCTCACGGCACACGAGATCAACACCCGTCACAATCCATCCGGCCTCAACGCTTGCCCATGTCCATCACATACGATGCACCAATGCGTCGTGGCCAACATGCCGAATGGGCAACGCACCCATATGGCTCATGCCGACAACCCTACGAAGGGGCGCATCAAATGATTCAGCCTGCGCCGATATCTGCACCCGCGAATCCTCCGCACCCTGCCGCTGAAGTTGTTCCTGGATCCAATCAAGAAACGCCCTGACGGACATGGGAACATGCTTTCGATCGCTATAGAGAACCGAGATCGGCTGCGGCGGAGGAGAGTTCTCTTCGAGGATGCTTACCAGTCGACCGGCGGAAATTTCTTCTGATACCATTCGCTCGCAAACTTGAACGACTCCGACTCCGCCGACCGCATAACGAATCGCGGATCCGGCATCGTTTACAGAGATGCGCTCGGGGAACTTCAGACGCACCTCCTCTCCTCCGACCATGTATCGAAATTCGCGCGTCGGCCCGAAGCGTCGTGGCGTGTAATGAATTATCTCGTGATCTCGCAGCCCTTCCGGATCCCGCGGTATCCCATGCCGCGCGAGATACGAAGGGCTCGCAACCGTCAGCGCGTGAAAGCTACCGACGCGCCGACTGCGGAGAGACGAATCCGCGAGTTGGCCAACCACGACAGCGCAGTCGACGCCGTTGGCAATCAAACCGTCCGGATCGCCTCCGACGTTGATGCGCAGCGCCACCTCCGGGAATGCCGCCTTGAATTCCGGGACAAAAGGCAGAATCGCATGGGCCACTTCCTGGTCGACGTCCACAGTCAGGTGGCCGCGCGCAATCTTACCCGTCCCACTGAGCTGCTCCTTCATTTCGCAAATTTCGCTCAGTATCCTCTCACAATGCTCGAAATACTGACTGCCTTCTGCCGTCAATCGAATACAGCGAGTGGAGCGCTGCATTAATGTCACGCCGAGGTGGGCTTCCAGTTGGCGAACAAGGGTGCTGGCCGATCCAGCGCTCATACCCGCAATTTCAGCCGCCGCTGTAAAGCTGCCGACGCGCGCGATGTGAGTGAAGATCGACATTGCCTGCAGGATTCGGTCCATACTTTTCTCCTGGATTCGTGAGTGAAGAAACACGAATCCAGTCTATGGAACAGCGGCCGCTCACTCCATTACCTCGCGGGAGTCAATGTCACATACGATGGTGTTAAGTCATTAATTCATTGTCGCGCGAAAACGCCACCCGGCTTCGGTCCGACATCCGTCTGCCAACGTGACGTGTATCCGCACCACGTCACAACCCATCGCGAGACGCGAGACCTTGCCCGGGCGTGGAGTTTGACAAGGTAAGACGAGCGCAATGAGTGGTGGCGCGAACAATTGCGTGCAGCGAAATCTATCGAATACCTGCGTGGACGGCCGGACGACATCCTCGCGCGCTCACGACGTCGAAAACAGCCACAGCGGGTCTTCGCTCGCGATGCCCGCGGACAGCAAGTCCAGCCCGAATTTGAGGCTGTGCGTCAGGTGCCATTTCGCCGGGCAGCGGCTCCAGGTTCCTGCAACCAAATGAACCTGTGTTGAACTGAATACCTGCCAGGCGTGCAGCCGGGTTCGCTCCCGCGGACCCGGTCTCGAATACAACGATGTCGTTTTTGAACGACATCACTGGCAAAAGCAAACGTTGTTCAATTCCGAGTCTCGATGCCGATATTCAGATTGTTGGTTACCGACGTGACACCGACGACTTGGCGCGCACTCGCTTCTGCGAGCTGAATCTGAGCTTCCTCATCGACGTGGCCGATCAGCGTCACGATGCCGTGTCGAGCAAGCACGGTAATGTCTGACGACGCAAGGTGCGGCGTAGCCGACAGAGCGCGCCGCACCTTCTTGGCCAATAGGCGATCCGCTGCGCGCTGTTCTTTCCGAGGATTTGCCGCATGCGCAGTGCCCGTCACGACAGCCGGAACGTAGCCCGTATCCGGACCTCTCTCTGCAGATGCGTTGACGCAAAATGCCAGGCAAGTGATCGCGAGAATTGAGGTAAATGTATTTTTCATGCTGGTTCCCTAGTTTCAACAATGGATAGACAAATCAGCCTTAGAGCTTCCTAGTGCTTTCTCGCTGACCACGTGAATCATAAGATTCGTTGCTCACGATTTATATACGTCCACGTCGAAAACTCAATTCGTCAACAACCAAACCAGCGTCGAGGTCGATTGCCCCAAACCATCCTCTCTCACGGATATACGATGGTATATATCACACAATTCTTTAGGATATGTTCAACAGAACATTTGCACAATAGTCAATCACAATCCGTATTGGTACCTTGCCATATCCCAACATCTTGTCAGGCATGGGAATGAAAACCACAAAGACCGTATTCCGCATATACGAAATTTGGTTACTCATTGCACTCACGCTGTTCTTCTGCGTTGAATCTCTGCTCGACGCGATCTATATGCAGAATGAGAGTGAACTCGCTCCCATGATTGTCGCGCGCGCAATCTGGCTTGCGCTGATCATCGGCGCGTTTTCCAGGTATGTAGTTGCGATCCGAATCCTTGCATTCGCATGCGGAATCAGCGCCATTACCGTTGGTTTTTCACTGCCATGCTTGGCGACGATCTCTCCCGTCCTCGCTGGCGTGCTGTGTGTTGGCGTGGTAATCAAAGCGTCCACCGGAATCTACATGCTGCATCAGATCAGTAATCCCGATTCGTTCGGTGCACAATCGCTCGACGCCCACAGAACACCACACTAACGAAGCACTGATTCGCCTAGCTTGATAGTCATCCTCGACGCAGCCGAGAGCGTTGTCGGAGATGTTTTACGGAACATGCCCACGACGACGAAACGGCAAGCCAATTTTTGCGCAAACGGAATACGTGTGACTCGGTGTCCGCGTTTCCTCGGGCGGGTGTAAAAACTCGATCCGTGGTCGAGATTGCTGACGGCAACCGAGCCGTACTACCCGAAATGGGGCTGCCGCCCGTTGATCAGCCTATAGAGAACGACTCGAATTCTACCGGCGTATAGGATGTTGCTGATGGCAACGGTCCGGCCGAACTGCTCAACGATATACGACGGGCTATTCGATATTCTCGGCCGTGATTGGGCCAACCTGCGGTCGACGTGATCACCCCACCCGGCTGCCGCGAATGGTAGAAGTCCCGCGGCCGCCATCGCCCCCCCGGAGAGTAGAAGCACTGTGCATCCCCGAATTCGCTCGCGGGCAACCGCGTGCGGACATGGCACACCGACTCGCATGAGACCGACGCCGCCTACGAAGCGGACATGCTGAATTGCGTACAGGATCTCGTCTTCCTGCAATCCATTAGCATTGCGTACGATTACTATGTCTCGTGACCGGCCCCGTCGATCTCGGTCAACGGGAATACCGATCACTTCAGGGCGCCTTACAGTGACTCAGCCATTCAGTGGTTGTTCGCCGTCTCCTTACGGAGTTTCGCCACGTCCGCCGCCTGCACGGCCGGCGCACCGTTGTTCCAGCCGGCGCGCATGAAGGTCAGCACGTCGGCGATCTGCTGGTCGTTCAGCTGGTTCGAGAACGCCGGCATCGGATACGCGGACGGCACGCCACCGATCACGAGCGTGTCGCTGCCGTTCAGCGTCACGTTGATCAGCGACGACGCATCGGCCTCGAGCACGTTCGGATTGCCGGCGAGCGGCGCGAGCAGCGGCGCATAACCGCGTCCGTCCACCCCGTGGCAATGCAGGCAGTAAGCGTTATACACCTTCGCGCCCGGATCGGCTGCCGGCCGGCCCAGCGCGACCTGCGTCGCCTTCGGATCGTAGCGGTACGGCGGCGCCCCCGTGCCGCCTGCCGCCGGCAGCGATTTCAGGTAACGGGAGATTGCCGCCAGATCGTCGTCCGTGAGTGCCTGCGTGCTGTGGTTGATCACGCTCACCATCGAACCGAACGCGGTCGCATGGCGGTTCGCGCCGGTCTTCAGGAACTGCGCGACCTCGGCCTCGTTCCAGCGGCCGAGCCCCGTGTTGGGCTCGCCGGTCAGGTTCGATGCGAACCAGTTGTCGATCGGCGCACCCGACAGGAACGCCGCGCCGCCTTCGTCGAGCGCCTTCTCCTGGAAGCCGACGCCGCGCGGCGTGTGGCACGACCCGCAGTGCCCGAGCCCCTGCACGAGGTACGCGCCGCGGTTCCACATCGCGTCCTTGGCCGGCTTGTCGGCGTAAGGCGTCGTGTCGAGGAACACCATGTTCCACAACGCGAGCGGCCAGCGCATGTTGAGCGGCCACGGGATGTCGGACGGCCGGTTCGCCTGCTTCACCGGTTCGACGCCGTGCATGAAGTACGCGTACAGCGCCTTGACGTCCTCGTCCTTCAGCTTCGCGTACGACGGATACGGCATCGCCGGATACAGGTTGTGACCGTCCTTCGCGACGCCCTTGCGCAGCGCGCCGGCGAACTCGGCTTCCGTATAGCCGCCGATGCCCGTTTCCGGATCGGGCGTGATGTTGGTCGTGTAGATCGCGCCCATCGGCGTGACCATCTTCAGGCCGCCGGCGAACGGCGTGCCGCGCGGCGCGGTGTGGCACGCGACGCAGTCGCCCGCTTTCGCGAGGTATGCGCCGCGAGCGACGAGCGCGCTGTCGGCCGGTGCCGTCTGCGCGGCCTGCGCGGCCGGGCCGGCCAGCATGGCGGACAGCGCGAGCAGCGATGCACGGAACGTATTCAGGGCGAGGTTTCGCATGATCGTCGCCTCCCCTCAAGCCGTCTTCAGCTGATCGCCGACCGGCAGCTTGCGCAGCCGCTTGCCGGTCGCCGCGAAGATCGCGTTCGACAATGCCGCGGCCGTCGCGGCCGTGCCCGGTTCGCCGATCCCGCCCGGCGCTTCGCCGCTTTTCACCAGATGCACCTCGATCGGCGGTGTCTCGTTGATCCGCAGCATCCGGTAATCGGTGAAATTGCTCTGCACGACACGGCCGTCCTCGATCGTGATCTCGCCGTACAGCGCGCCCGTGATCCCGAAGATGATGCCGCCCTGCACTTGCGCCTCGATCGTGTTCGGGTTGACGGACATGCCGCAATCGACCGCGCACACGACGCGCTTGACCTGCACCTCGCCGTTATCCACCGCGACGTCGACTACCATTGAGAAGAAAGTGCCGAATGCATACATCACAGACACGCCGCGCCCCTGCCCCTTCGGCAGCGACGGGCCCCAGCCGGCCGCCTTCGTCGCGACGTCGAGCACATTCAGCGCGCGCGGCGCCTTGCCGAGCAATGCACGGCGGTATTGCACGGGGTCGGTCTTGGTCTGCGCGGCCAGTTCGTCGATGAAGCTCTCGACGACGAACGTGCCCCGGGTCGGCCCGACGCCACGCCAGAACGCGGTCGGCACGTGGCGCGGCTCCTGGCGCACGTAGTCGACGAGCTGGTTCGGCAGGTCGTACGGCAGATCAGCCGAGACTTCGACCGCGTCAGGATCGATACCATTTCGGAACGCGGGCGGCGCGAAGCGCGCCATGAGCGACGAGCCGACGATCCGGTGCTGCCACGCGATCGGCTTGCCGTTCGCGTCGAGGCCGGCCGAAATCTTGTCGTAGTAGTACGGCCGATACATGTCGTGCTGGATGTCTTCCTCGCGCGTCCAGATCACCTTCACCGGCGCGTTGACCTGTTTTCCGACCTTCACGGCCTGGTCGATCATGTCCGTTTCGAGCCGCCGGCCGAAGCCGCCGCCGAGCAAGTGGTTGTGCACGACGATCTTGTCGGGCGACAGGCCCGTGAGTTGCTGCACGGTGTCAACCGCGCGCGTCGGCACCTGGGTGCCGACCCAGATCTCGCAGCCGTCGCCGCGCACGTGCACCGTGCAGTTCACCGGCTCCATCGTCGCGTGCGCGAGGAACGGCTGTTCGTAGACAGCGTCGACGCGCGTCTTCGCGTTTGCGAACGCGTGGCCGACATCGCCTTCCTTGCGCGCGACCGCGCCCTTGCCGCTCACCGCCGCCTGCGCGAGGTCGGCAACGATGTCCTTCGTGGACACCTTCGCGCCCGCGCCCTCGTTCCACTTCACGACGAGCGCCGATGCACCGCGCTTCGCGGCCCACGTGTGATCGCCGACCACCGCCACCGCGTTGTCGACGCGCACGACCTGGCGCACGCCGGGGATCTTCCTCGCGGCCGTGTCGTCGACGCTCGCGACCGTGCCGCCGAACACCGGGCTGTTCACGATCACCGCGTACAGCATGCCGGGCAGGCGCACGTCGAGCCCGAACTGCGCGGTGCCGTCGACCTTCTCCGGCGAATCGAGGCGCTTCGCGGGCGTA
>NZ_BBSK01000069.1:0-23603 GCF_001319805.1 Burkholderia sp. E168m22 | reverse complement strand
GCTCGGCGCGAACACGCCGGGCTGCGCCGGTTCGGCCGCGTCACCGCCGATCACCGAGCGCCGCGCATCGTCGCCTGCCGCCGGCAGGCTGAAACCGAGCAGCAGGCCACCCCCCGCCGCCGCGCCCAGCGACATGCCGAGCTTGAGGAACGAACGGCGCGATACGCCCGCGCCGGCGGCTTGTCCAGCGACCTTGCCTGCTTCGATCAGTCCTCGAGACATGTCACGCCTCCTTCGCGGCTTGCTTCACGGCCGCGCGAATCCGGTTGTACGTGCCGCAGCGGCAGATGTTGCCGGCCATCGCCGCGTCGATGTCGGCGTCGCTCGGGTTCGGGTTCGATGCGATCAGCGCGGTGGCGGCCATCACCTGCCCCGACTGGCAATAGCCGCACTGGACGACGTCGAGCTCGCGCCACGCCTGCTGGACCTTGTGGCCGGCCGGCGTCGCGCCGACGGCTTCGATCGTCGTGATCTTGCGGCCCGCGACGGCCGCGACCGGCAGCACGCACGAGCGCGCGGCGACGCCGTCGAGATGCACGGTGCACGCGCCGCATTGCGCGATCCCGCAGCCGAATTTCGTGCCGGTGAGGCCGACGACGTCGCGCAGCACCCAGAGCAAGGGCATATCGTCGGGGGCGTCGACCGTGCGGGTTTCGCCGTTGATGTTGAGGTTTACCATTCAGCCTCCAGGGCCGGTAATTGGGGAAGCGCCGCCGGCGCGCGCCTCTGTTGCTGCCACTGAGCGAGCCATCACTGCACGGCACGCTCCGAATAAGCCTGGTGTCCGCACTATATGTGCGTCAATACCACGACGCGCGACGCCACCGGCGAATATTTCGCGTATCACATACCCGGCGCGGACAGCCGCTGAAGCAGCAATGCCGGATCGCATCGATTCAGTCCGACATTGCCTGGCAAGCGCGTCCGCAGCGGTCAAGCAACCTCCGCGAGGGTGCGGACAATCTCATTGACGCTGCTCGCGCCGTCGACCATAACCACCCGCGATTGGCGCGAATATCATGCCGAAAATCCGCCACCGCCCATAGTCTCTACAACGACATTTACGGCTAGGATTTCGGACAAGCGGACGGGGCGCCCCCAACTTGGCCGACTCCGCTCGCTCCGCTTCTGGCCCGGTAACCTTGTCACACCGGGACTACATACCCACGTATAGTGGGACTCCCGCCTCGGACGTCGTACACTTTGCTCTCGAGTCAAGCAATGTTCCTCCCAGCGCGATCGACATCCGTATTTCGCACACTGTCCAGAATTCTCTTTCTACTTCAGCCATGCACGTGCGTTCAAATGATGATGGTAAGCAAGGCGATACCAACCCACTGTCCAGCCCGGTTGCGATTGGTGACACCGATTACCAACGGGAGCGATACCCATTACTCACCGAAGCGGAAATACACCGAATCACGCGATTCGGTGAAATCCGCGAGTGGAACGACGGCGATCAGATCTTCCGTGTGGGCGAGCCGGGCTTCGGTATGTTCGTCATCCTTTCGGGCTCGATTCGCGTCACTCGCCGGGATGCACTGAACCGACAGATTATTGTCAAAGAGCTGGGGGATCATCATTTCGTCGCCGAGGTTGGCCAGATATCAGGAGCGAGATGCCTAGTTGACGGCGATGCCGCAGGCAACGTCCGCGCACTTCAAGTTACACCGGCCAGGCTGCGGGCACTGATGATCGCAGAAGCAGAACTCGGCGAGCGCATCATGAGAGCCTTGATCCTGCGGCGAGCTGGACTCGTCGAAGGCGGCAGCGGCATCATCGTCGTCACGGAATCAAATTCGCCGATTCTCAATGCACTTCAGAACTTTCTCACACGGAACAGCATTCCCTACACCGTCGTCGATAGTTCGGATCTGGAGATTGCGCGCTACGTCAATCAATACCCCACCGATTCCGCAGACTATCCGCTCGTTATCTGCCCGGACGGAAAGGTTCTCTGCGCGCCAACCGAAACCGAACTGGCGACAGCGCTCGACCTCATTCCCGATTTTGATGAAGCCGAAGTGTTCGATGTCGCGATCGTCGGCTCGGGCCCTGCCGGCCTGGCCACTGCGGTGTATGCAGCATCGGAAGGCCTAGCTGCCGTCATTTTGGATAACCACGCACCAGGAGGACAGGCAGGCGCGAGCGCGCGCATCGAGAATTTCTTCGGTTTCCCGGCTGGTATATCAGGGTATGCACTGACCGCACGCGCATATATCCAGGCTCAGAAATTCGGTGCGCGCGTCGCGATCCCGGTGGATGTCGAAGCCCTGGAATGTGACACGTCTCCATTTCGCCTCCGGCTCGGTAATAACGGCACGGTGCGGGCCCATTCGGTCGTCATAGCTACAGGCGCGGCTTACCGCAAGCCTGCGATCGAAGGGATCGAACGTTTTCAGGGGCGAGGCGTGTATTACTGGGCCTCTCCGGTAGAAGCCAAACTATGCGCGGGGAAAAATGTCGTGCTTGTCGGCGCCGGAAACTCGGCCGGACAGGCCGCCGTCTATCTGGCATCGCATGCGAAACATGTCAGCATGCTTGTTCGGGGACCGAATCTATCCGACAGCATGTCGCGCTATCTCATCGATCGCATCGAATCGATGGACAACATCGACATTCACTTCAATACGCAGATTGCGTCGTTTCGCGGTGAGGATGAGCTGGAGGAAATCGAGATTGCCGGCTCCGACGGAAAGCGCACATCGAAGAAAGCGGAGCACGTCTTCCTGTTTATCGGGGCGATACCTAACACCTCGTGGCTTGACGGATGTGGGGTCACCGTCGACACATCCGGCTTTGTGCTAACGGGATCCGACGTTTCCGCACAGGCTGGAGAGCATGAAACCAGTGTCCGTGGCGTATTTTGTGCCGGAGACGTGCGGCATGATTCCACCAAGCGCGTGGCGGCCGCTGTCGGCGACGGAGCAGCGGTCGTCTCGCAGCTTCACAAGTTTCTTGCCAGCTTGACCGCATAAAACAGCGCCGATGACGGGTGCGGCAACGGTCATGCCACCATCACCTGAGACGGCGCCCCATGCAATCGGTCCGGCACTGCCTAGACACACGAATTGTCGGGCGTCATCATCATGCTCGAGCACCTTTCGCGCCCGTATTCCGGATAGATGACGGCAATGCAAGCAGTCGTCGTGGCCCGTTAACACATGACATTGACTATTGCAGATACGTTGACTTCGCAACGGGCTCAGCCGCCGATAAGGCACAACACATCGACTTCCGTCTTTCACGCTTTCCATGAAAGCAGAAGCGCAGTACCGTCCGACAAGAACACGTCACCCGGTCAGATTTCAAGCATCGCATGGAGAGCGGTCAGATCCAGTTCAACGTGCACGTCGGATTTCGCACGTCCGAAAACGAGGTGCTGTGCCCCTTCAGACTCCGCTGCAAACTGCGTGTTGCCGCGCGAAGCGTCCGTGCCCCAACACGACGGCAATGCGCGCGATTTTCCAATCTCCATCATTGATGGAGCAATCACATTCGCATTCCTCCAACGCAGCTGAATCTCGAGCCAGTCGATGAAAGCACGAATCGACCTCGGAATGTAGCGCTGGTCCACATAAAGGGCAAAGATCTGCAGCGATGTCGGACGATTTTCGGCTAAGAGGCTCACCAAACGTCCATTGGCTATTTCGTTCACTACCATTCGGCCGCACACCTGTGCGATTCCGATACCTTCAACAGCGTACTGAACTGCCGAACGCGCATCACTAACAGAGATCCGCTCGGGAAATTTCAAGCTCACCTCGCCTCCGTCCACGCAATATCTGAAGTCACGCACGGGGCCGAAACGGCGGGGGGAATAATGAATGATGTCGTGGCGATCCAAATCGCCAAGCTCATGCGGAACGCCGCGTCGGGACAGATAGGCCGGGCTCGCGACCGTCACTGCGTTGAAGTCGCCAATGCGTCGCCCGCGGAGTGACGAATCCGGCAGCGGCCCTACCGCGATCGCACAATCGATTCCGTGCTCGACCAGGCCGCCTGGATCGCCACCGATTTCTAGGCGAAGTTCCACTTCCGGAAATGTCAGGCGAAATTCCGGGATCAGCGGCAACACCGTATGAGCGATCTCCTGATCGATGTCCACCGACAAGCGGCCACGCGCCACATCCCGCGCGCCGGCGAGATGAGCCTTCACTTCTTCGATCTCGCCCAGCACCCGCTCGCAGTGCTCAAAATACTGCGCGCCCTCGGTAGTCAAGCGCACGCATCGCGTGGAGCGCTGCAACAAGGTCACGCCGAGATGATTCTCGAGATTGCGTACCAGGCGACTGGCCGTTCCGGCGCTGATGCCAAGCAGTTTTGCCGCTGCCGTGAAGCTTCCCACACGCACGATGTACGTGAAAATCGACATCGCCTGCAGTGTGATTTCCATGGTTTTCTCCGAACGAATTCTGAGGAATGGCAGTATCAAGCCCGTCAAAATCCAATCATCTCCTCACAATGCAATCGGTTTGGAATTTACGTCTGCTGATTCAATGACCGATGACCCATCTTGCTCACCCATCGGCATTTCGGGTCATCGGCAGATCCCGGGCCGAACTCGGTCATAGCCAGCATCCGGCCCAAGTTCTGCCTTACTTGCGTGTCGTGTTCTCGAAGAAAGCGAGCAGATCCGCATTGACCTGATCGGCGTGCGTGATCGCGATCCCGTGCGATCCGCCCGGATACACCTTCAGCGTCACATTCGGCGCAATCGCGGCCGTCCGGCGCGCCGACGCGTCGATCGGAACGATCTGGTCGTCGTCTCCGTGCAACACCAGTACCGGCACGTTGATCTTTCGAAGATCCTCGGTGTAATCCACTTCCGAGAACTCCCGGATACAGTCGAACTGGCCCTTGATCGAGCCCATCATGCCCTGCGACCAGAACGAATCTATCGTCCCCTGCGAAACCGTCGCACCCTCACGATTGAAGTTGTGGAACGGCACCGCCAGATCCCTGTAAAACTGCGAGCGGTTCTTCAAAACACCTTCGCGAATACCGTCGAACACTTCCATCGGCAAGCCGCCCGGGTTCGCTTCCGTCTTCAGCATGATCGGCGGTACCGCACCGATCAGCACCACTTTCGCCACACGTGCCGTGCCGTGACGGCCGATGTAGTGCGCCACCTCGCCGCCACCCGTGGAATGGCCCACCAGCATCGCACCGCGCACGTCAAGGTGATCGAGCAGCGCAGCCAAATCGTCCGCATAGGTATCCATATCATTGCCGTCCCACGGCTGCGCCGAGCGACCATGCCCTCGACGGTCGTGCGCAATGACCCGGTAGCCGCGACGGCCGAAGAACAGCATTTGCGCATCCCATGCATCCGAAGTCAGCGGCCAGCCGTGCGAGAAAACAACGGGCGTGCCATGGCCCCAGTCCTTGTAGAAAATTTCGGTATCGTCACCCGACTTAAAGTAACTCATTGCGCAACTCCAAACTTGTCTTGAATTGAATACATGTTCGGCGTATCGGCGGACGGCGCGTAACGGCATCGGACCATGACACGCCATCCGACCGTACTTCCGTTAATTGTGCTTGATATCGAAACGATCGGCGTTCATCACCTTCGTCCACGCGGCAACGAAGTCACGCACGAACTTCTGCTGCGAATCCTCGCTGCCGTACACTTCCGACAGCGCGCGCAGTTGCGAATGCGAACCGAACACTAGGTCGACACGCGAGGCCAGCCACTTGAGCTCGCCCGTCGCACGATCCCGACCTTCATAGGCTTCGTTGGCCTCCGAGGTCGGCTTCCACTCCGTGCCCATGTCGAGCAGATTGCGGAAAAAGTCGTTGGTCAGCACTTCGCGACGGTCCGTGAACACGCCGTGCTTCGAATCGCCCACGTTCGTGCCGAGCACGCGCAGGCCACCGATCAGCACCGTCATCTCCGGCGCCGATAGCGAAAGCAGTTGCGCCTTGTCGATCAGCAACTTCTCTGCCGGGATCGTATAAGCACCTTTCAGGTAGTTGCGGAAGCCGTCAGCGATCGGCTCGAGAACCGCCATCGAATCGACATCCGTCTGCTCGGCGCTTGCGTCGCCGCGCCCCGGCGTGAACGGCACCGTGATCTCGACCCCGGCTGCTGCTGCGGCCTGCTCGACACCCGCATTCCCCGCGATCACGATCAGGTCGGCCAGCGAAACCTGCTTGCCGCCCGTGGCCGCACGGTTGAATTCCACCTGCAGCGCGCCCAGCACCTCCAGCACCGTGGCCAGTTGCGCCGGCTGGTTCACTTCCCAGTCCTTCTGTGGCGCGAGACGCACACGCGCGCCGTTCGCTCCGCCGCGCTTGTCCGAACCGCGGAACGTCGAAGCCGACGCCCACGCAGTGGAGACCAGTTCTGAGACCGACAGACCCGATGCGAGCACCTTGGCTTTCAGCGCGCTCACATCCTGTTCGTCTACCTGGGGATGATCCGGCATCGGAATCGGATCCTGCCACAGCAATTCCTCGCTGGGCACTTCCGGACCCAGATAACGCACGCGCGGCCCCATGTCACGGTGCGTCAGCTTGAACCACGCGCGCGCGAATGCCTCGGCGAACTCGTTCGGATTCTCGAAGAAGCGGCGCGAGATCTTCTCGTAAGTCGGGTCGGCACGCAGCGCAATATCCGAGGTCAGCATCGTCGGTACACGGCGTTTGCCCGGTTCAAACGGATCCGGCACACTGTCCGCACCGGCGCCGCCCTTCGGCTGCCACTGATGCGCGCCAGCCGGACTCTTCGTTAGCTCCCAGTCGTAGCCGAATAGATTCCAGAAGAAATTGTTGCTCCACTGCGTCGGCGTCGACGTCCAGATCACCTCGAGGCCGCTGCCGATCGCATCGCCCGCCTTGCCTGACCCGAACGAACTCTTCCAGCCCAGCCCCATCTGTTCGAGCGGTGCCGCTTCGGGCTCAGGCCCGACGTGCGACGCATCACCCGCACCGTGGGTCTTGCCGAACGTGTGGCCGCCCGCGATCAGGGCGACGGTTTCCTCATCGTTCATCGCCATGCGTGCGAAGGTCTCACGGATGTCGCGCGCCGACGCCAACGGGTCGGGGTTGCCGTTCGGGCCTTCCGGGTTCACATAGATCAGCCCCATCTGCACTGCCGCCAGCGGCGTCTCGAGCTGACGATCGCCGCTGTAGCGCTTGTCGTCCAGCCAGGTCGATTCCATGCCCCAGTAAACGTCCTCGTCCGGCTCCCACGAGTCTTCCCGGCCGCCCGCGAAGCCGAACGTCTTGAAGCCCATCGATTCCAGCGCCACGTTGCCAGTCAGTACGATCAGGTCCGCCCACGAAATCTTGCGTCCGTATTTCTGCTTGACCGGCCAGATCAATCGCCGGGCCTTGTCCAGCCCGACGTTGTCTGGCCAACTATTCAGTGGTGCGAATCGCTGTTGACCTCGCCCTGCACCACCGCGGCCATCCCCCGTCCGGTATGTGCCGGCACTATGCCACGCCATGCGCACGAAAAACGGCCCGTAGTGACCGAAGTCCGCCGGCCACCAGTCCTGCGATGCCGTCATCAGCGCGCGCAGGTCGGCCTTGACCGCCGCCAGATCCAGACTATTGAATGCTTCAGCATAATCAAAGCCCGGATCCATCGGATCCGCCTCGCTCGAATGCTGGTGCAAAATCTTGAGGTTCAACTGGTTCGGCCACCAGTCGCGGTTCGTCGTCCCGTTACGCTTTCCATGGTTAAACGGGCACTTTCCCTCATTCGACATCTGGATTCTCCTCGTGTTGCAAATACGCAATCTTCAGTAAATCAACGTATATCCGAGCGTTCACTGATCCCGGAACTCTTCACTGCAAATCCGCAAAGTCAAAAAAATGGCGGAACACCTTCCGTAACGATCTTCCAGACGGCTTTGTTGCTCGAGACCATCTTGAGCGCACGCCCGGCGTTCTCGGTGACCTCACTTGCATTCTTACTCATGGTCGTCCCGAACCTGCTCGCATCGATCAGATGCGGAACATCGATCGCGCGAATTTAAACTCCCAATTCGGCGAGAGCAAATAGGCTTCAGTAGCATGACGTCCAGTCGAGCCGGCTGGCCTATCGACACGAGTTGCCTTCCTGGCTTCAATCGCCCGTGGCACGTCGACGCACAAACGTTTCCGTACGGGACAACACGCCCCGTCGGACGAGCTATATCGCTCCCTACCGATTCAAAGGAGTTCGATGTTCTCCAGATCAATTGATACGACCAGTGGTTCGGAAATCGAAGTACCGTCAGGCATGCGCGGATAAATCCGACGACGCATCGGAACTCGGATGCCGGAGACGGTCACATAGTCGCTCACGTAGTGCGCGCCAGGCGTGTTTCCGGCAATCTCTACGTCATAATCCAAACGGCGAATCAAGTTGTCGGGCCCGACATACATTGCCTGCACCTTGCTGAATACTTCGAGCGTCGCGGGGTACACTACATGGATCTTCCGCCACCGTTCACCTTGCTCCGACCACGGTCCGACGTCTTCACATTCGACACCATCGAAAGCAAGCAGGAACGGAGAATTCAGATACGTCCACATCGCACATCCGGCAAAAAAGGCCAACTGCAACGCATTCCACGGCGTCTCCAGCGTGTGGCCAGCGAACAATTCGCGCGGCTGCGCCTGGGCTTCAATGACGCGCCCCGAGTCGTCGAGGAGCGCAATGCGATCACCAGTGAACTCGCTTCGCGCGGCCACCGTCGCGAACGGTGCATGCGATGCCCACTGGCGATCCGTTGCAACCGAGACACGCGTGCGATCCAGCACGCCGCTCTGCCCTTTCAATCCCCACAGCGCGCCGCCCTGAATCAGATCGGCTCGGACCTCCCGAAATTTCCGCCATTGCTCGATCCCGCCATGCGCATCGATAATGCTTTGAGCGACCTTATTCATTTCTTCACCCCAAAGTTTAAATGGTTCATAGACAGAATCGTTCAGAACTTCACATCAATTCAAAAACTGATATCACACCAATCCATGCCAAATCCAGTTTGAGCGCCTCGATAAACGGACAAATCATCAAAAAAAGCAAATAGGTCACGGAAGAGTACGACATTCGATATAGCAAATGCGCATCTAAATACAATAAATCAGATACGCTCTATTAGATATTTCCACCCATAAACAAATTAGACAATATAATTCTCCAGCAAATCCAACACACGGATGATCTAATATTGTTGTTCACGATTTGCAACGCAGACAGACTGTGAGCCTGCGATCTCAGTCGTGCGATTGATTGATCCTGATCAGCAGTTCATTCGCCTGCACGTCGACGCATCGAAACTGCATTCAGGGGCCAGTAGGTGCTTGATACCGATACGTGACTGCCTCGGCAAGCGAACGATGAGGTAGCCACTTGCCCCCCCATTCTCGGCCATGCGTACGAACTCTCTGCACGCCTTCACTACGGACCTTCATCCCCGTACTGACGACCGCCGGATCAATCTGCTCGGTGCTTTGAAAAAGCTTCTGTTGAACCTCGTTCTTTTGCGACCAACAGCAGAGCACCGTGTAGCTCGGCCCGGGCAGGGTGATAGAGAAATCCAGATCACGAAGACTCCGCGCGGAACCCTGCAAAACACTCAGCGGCAAGCCGAGCACGGCCTTCAGACCAGACAATGCCCCAATAGGGGCATCGTCGCGCAGGCGTGAGCAATCACGCTTCAGTTCGGCATCGGCCGCACTCGCAATGGCGATTTCGTCGTCTCGCATCGTACCGATATCTCTGTTGATCAGTCCGGCGTTGCAGCCCACTCGGTTCCCGGCGCGATATCGCACCCTTGAATCTCGCGTATTGCTTGCGTGCCTGCTCATCTTTCTGACAAAAAAATCGATAACTTATGAAAGAGCACGAACTGTTGTCACGCGGTTCATGGTGCACCGTCGCACGTAACCTTCTTCATGCCCAACCTGACTGATGCTGCATTGCCGCGGCTCCTATGATCAACGCTGCTTACCAATTCTCAAAGGACATTTATGAGTATGATTTGAGACAAATCATCGACCCTATCCAACGCGTCACATTGAGTCTACAAACAGCCCTATTTTGGTGCAGCACCATCAGAACGTATCCATCTACCGAAGCACGGCCTTTCCATATGTTGGGATGTGACGACAAGATGTCGGCGCACAACGTTCCGTGGTCAATTCCCACAATAAAATTCGGGTTCCTACACAAATGATCGTTACCTTATAAAAATAATTTCGGATCCCTGCATTACTTCATTACACCCCCTATAATTCACCATTTTGATGAGAGACTTGGTGGGCAAAATGCATCGAATTGGTTTTCTCCTGACGGAAGGTTTCCAGGTGATGGCAATCGGGACTCAGGCTGTGTTCGAGATTGCGAACGTCGTAGCAAAAGAGCAGATTTACCATCTAACGAATGTTTCCGTCGCCGGCGGGCCGGTTCGTTCGTCGCTCGGTCTTTCGGTTCTGACTGAACCCGCAAACACGGCCGCTGCAGCCGATACATGGATGATCGGAGGTGTGATTAATCCGGGCACCCGGACCTCATCGGCCGCCGAACTTCAATTCATCAAAGAGATTGGCAGCAGTGCCCGGCGCGTGGCCGGGCTATGTACAGGTGCGTTCATCCTCGGCGAGGCGGGCCTGCTCAATGGAAGACGTGCCACAACCCACTGGGCCTATGCAGACGAACTGCAACGGCGCTTGCCGCTTGCCCAAGTCGTGCGCGACTGGATCTTTATTACCGATGGCCCGATTTGGACGTCCGCCGGGCTGACTGCAGCCATGGATCTCGCGCTCGGTATGGTGGAAGAAGATATCGGCCCCGAGTTTGCGAACTCGGTTGCGCGTGCACTCGTGATGAATCAACGACGTTCGGGCCGGCAATCGCAACAATCCGAGTTGCTGGCACTAGCTCCCAAGTCCGACCGGATACAACTCGCGCTCGAATACGCCCGCGCCAATCTGGCAGAGCCCTTGCGCGTCAGCGATCTCGCACGAGCCGCACATATCAGCACTCGGCAATTCGCGCGCATCTTCCTCGCGGAGACTGGCGAGTCTCCTGCCAACGCGATCAAGCGGCTGCGACTCGAAGCGGCAAGGGTCCTGATCGAGCGTGGCCGGCATACGCTCGATACCATTGCACGCGAAACGGGATTTCGCGACCGCAATCACCTCCGCGAAGCGTTCGTTCGCAGTTACGGCCTGACTCCTCAGGCGGTGAGAAGATCCGTTCGCAATTCGATCGAAGATCAGCCCGAGGAACTAAGCGAAGCTGCCTGACGAACTGGCACGCGCGGGACGAGTAATTGATCTCGCGTTCTCGGCCGATCAACCTCCATGAGCGGCGTTGATCCTGTCCTCACCACGCCCAATCGAGTCGCCAATCTGGCGACGTCAAGCCGCCCTCGACGAACGACACGCAATAGCCCGGTGCCACGCTTGTGTCGCGTGGAGATATGACGACATTGCCGATCACGATTTCCGTCGCGGACATCGGTCTTCGACCGACAAATGACCGCGAACGCCGAGCGTCAAGGTGGACACACCCACTGATCGGAAAAGTCGACGCCACCTGAACCTGCATCGCGATGCCAATCATTAGCATCACCTGATAGTTCAAGGGCGCCGCCTCAGACATCAAACGAAAGAAGCTGTCGATATCATCATTCGATTCGATCGTCAGCGATTCGGCTTCGGCATGTGCTCGCCAATTGCACAGTCCAGCAGCTCAAACATCAGCCGCACATGCCGCAGGCACCGGAACGTCGATTGCGTGGCCGCGCCCGGCACACTGTCGACAGTCCGATCGACGACGAATGACACTCCTGCGGAGCATCGAGTTCCTGCCCAGTAGCGGATGCCCTACTTCAACGCGGGGAAATCCACGACCGTGTTATTCACTCGATTGAATACGTTCGTGAACGTGATGAGCGCGATGGCCAGAGCAACATCAACGACGGACTCGTCCGAGTATCCTGCTGACCGGAAAGCCTCCAATTCCTCTGACGCAATTGTTCCGCGGCTTTCCTGAAGAACCCGAATGAACCGAATCAGCGCATCGCGACGTGCGTCACCAGTGGGCTCCAGGGCCCTAATCGCGCGCACGGCATCGACCGCGATACCGGATGCCTTGCTGGCCAGGCTATGTGCTGCCACGCAGTAGTCGCAACCGGAAATGGCGCTGACCACGAGTTTGATCGTTTCGCAATCCTGTGCGGACAGCGAGCCCTTCGAGAGCACCGCGTCGGCGGAAAGAATCGCCTGCAGCGCAGGCGTATTCAGAGCACCGATGGCCGCATAAGCGTTCGGAACCATGCCCACCGCCTTGCGGATGGTGGCAAAAACGTCGGCGGTCGCGCCAGTGGCCGCAGCAGCGGCAGGCGTATTGATCCGGGCAGTCATTTGGTCAGCTCCATTTGAGGTTGTCTTCGCGGGCGAGCCATTCGCCATCGAAATTTGATAGAAGTCTTGTTGATTGAATCGGTCAGGCACCGAGGGCACCGTACAAGCATCGTCCAGTTTCAGGCACGGGCGTTTCTGCTAAGGACCGCGTTGAGAGCCAAGGCGATCAGTTCGGCCAGCGCCGCCACGGCTCCGATGCCCCAGACAGCGCCTGAGCTCAACACTGCGGCGCCCAAGGTACTGCCGACAGAAAAACCGAAGTACATGGTGGACGTATTGAGCGCGAGGGCAACCGGCGCTTGCGCCGGCGCGCCGGCCGCGATGAGCCGCGACATCTGGGCCGGGAAGTACGACCAGACAGTAAAGCCCCAGACAGCGACTGCAACAAGCACCGGAACCAGGGCAACCTGCGGCGGCAGACGCGAGGCGATAGCCAGCGCCAGGAACGACAGGCCCAGCAGCATCAGCGATCCGTGCACCACCCGATTGGCCCCGAAGCGGTCATTGAACACACCTCCAGTCATCACCCCTGCTGCCGCAGAAAGCCCCCATAGAGAAACCGTCGCCGTGATTGCATTCGGGCCGAAAGCAAGGACGGCATCCAGGTATTCCGCGATGTACGGATAGGCAGCAAAGGCGCCGATCGACCAGAACAGGCTGACTCCAAGCAAGCGCTGAATCGGAGCCTGGCGGATCACGGACACACGTTCGCGCAGGCTCGCCACGGCAACTCCCTCTCCGGCGTCGCGGGCAATACCCGCGAAGATGCCCGCAATGGCGATGACGCTCATTGCGCCGACCAGCAGAAAGGTCGCACGCCAACCGAAAGCGTGACCGATCATCCCGCCTAGCGGCAGTCCGAGTGCGATGGCCAATGTCTGGCCCGCGCTGACGATGGCGAGTGCGCGGCCTCGCATGCTCGGCGGCACGATGACACCGGCGAGCCCATTGGCCGCTGGTACATACAGGCCTGCAGCGATAGCCATCAATACCCGTGCTCCGATCAGCAAGGCGAACGATGCGGACACCGCCGCCGTCACGTTGCCGATGGCGAACAGCGACATGGCTGCGAGCAAGACCCACTTGCGCGCCATCCGGCCGGTGGCAACCGTGGAGATCGGTGATGACAGCGCCAACACAAGGGTGAAGACGATGACGAGCACCGCAACGGTCGGGACCGGCAAACCGAAGTCCTTGGCCATGACCGGCAGCAGCGGCGCAATCATAAAGCCCTCGGTGCCGATGGCGAACGTTCCGAGGGCAAGGAACCCGGCCGGCATGAGCGCGGCTCGGGAGTTCACGGCGAGCGACACGTTCATGACGCGAGTCTCGTTGATGTGGGTCCGCACCCGTGCGGACCCAATGGTATGGCCGGATGCGTCAGACCGGGATAGGGTTCGCGGCGATCTCGGCGTTGAAGCCATCGATCAGCGCGTGTTCGCCCAGGCCGGGATTGTCGCGCAGCGCGCGAATCGCCTCGACAAAGACTTCGGGCTCTTCGGTCGCCAGGCCCTTCATCGTTTCTGCGATGAATGCATCGAGCGGCATGGCGCGCGGGTCGCCACTCTTCTTGATGAGGTCGGTGTCGACCCACGGAGGCGCGATTTCCTGCACGGACACGCTCGTGCCCTTGAGCATGAAGCGTTGCGACAATGCATACGAATGCAGCGCCGCCTTCGAGGCTGAATAGACCGCGTTGGTCGCGATCGGCACATAGGCCAACACCGAGGTGTTGTGGATGATCGTCGCGCGAGGCTGCGCCTTGAGGTGCTCGATCAACGCCGAGGTCAGACGAATCGGACCCAGCAGATTCGTGTCGAGGATTTGGCGGGAGACGGAATCATCGATCCGGCCGGAAGGATCATCAAACGGCATGATCCCGGCATTGTTGATCAACACGTTCAGCGACGGATAGTCGCGAATCAACTGCGCTGCGACGCGGTCGATGTCGGCCGCATCCGAAATGTCCAGCGCCACACCTTCCATGCCCGGATTGGCTGTCGTGACCTCATCGAGCAGAGCCTTGCGGCGCCCGGCGATGATGACCTTGTTGCCTAGTGCGTGAAACTGCTCGGCCAGCGCGCGACCAATGCCGGAAGTGCCGCCCGTGATGAAAATGGTATTGCCCGTCATCTGCATGATTCTTCATTTCCCTTGCGCCACCATGGCGCTTTCGATGTATGAACTATGCGCGAGTTGGGTTGCACCTCAAATGACATATAAACGGCGATAACAGTCATGCAAGACTCGTGACGGGAACGAATACCCGGTCGTCAGCTGGTTCCCATGAGAATCCTGCGCTCTCCCCAGGCAGCGGCCGAAGGACCATTACTCCAGAAACAGATCGATCTGCGCCGCGAAGTCGTCGATTTCCTGGAACAGGAAAGCATGGCCCGCGTCAGGGTAGAGAATCAGCTTGGCATCCGGCGCTTGCTGCGACAGGACATAGGACCGATAGGCCGGCAACATGACGTCATGCGCGCCGTTGGCGACCAGGACCGGCATGCGCAATTCTTTTGCGCGGTGCAAGACGCCCGGCCAAGTCGAAATGGCCTTGATCTGCGCCATGAAAGCCTCGGCCGTGACCGCTGGCCCCACATGCGACTGCTCGGCAATGCGATTCAGCGAAGCTTTGCCCGCAGCGACACTTGTTTCGGATTCGGGGTAGAACAGGAACAGGAAATCGGCGGCGTCGTTTACGCTGTGTGACATGACTTGCGGCACACGGGGGTGAGGCTGAGGGCCGTCCGTGATGCCGCCCGGACTGGACCCCGCGACAATCAGGCGACGGATGAGATGTGGAGCGTCCAGCGCAAGCTGTTGAGCGACAACGCCGCCGAGAGACCAACCGAGGACGTCGACCTGCCCTAGCCCCAGTTCCTCGACGACCTCGGCAACGACTACCGCCATTTCGGCAATCGTTTCCGGCACTCGACCTTCGGATCGACCGATGCCGGCACTGTCGAACCGAATCACCCGCCTGTCGGCCGACAAGACCTTGATGAACGCCGGATCCCAGTCGTCCATGGTGCCACGGAAACGCTGAAGCAAAACCAGAGGTACGCCACCGTCCGGTCCGTCCTGCATGGTGGCGAGTTTGCCACGGCGAGTGTTCAGCCAGCCGATGCGCGAGGTGTCGCCCATGTCATTCCCCCATCCCGTTGTGATGCCGGCAGGTTATCTCGAGACAGGGAAGCTTGAATGACGTAAAGGCGTCTAATCAGGTCATGTGACTGTGCCGTCTTCCATTGGCTTCGGGTCGCGCTTCAGGCTTGTGGGCGCTTGCCCATAGTTGCGCAGGAAGGCGCGCCGCATCCGGTCGCGGTCAACAAAACCGGTGTCGCGTGCAACGATGTCTAGCGGATGGCGCCCATCCTCCAGCATCACACGCGCGGCCTCCAGGCGCAGCCGCTCGACCGCTTTGGCTGGAGACTGCCCCGTCTCTTCGCGAAACACGCGACTGAACTGGCGCGGCGACAGGCTGGCTGCTTCGGCCAGTTCCTCGATCGACAGCGGATTGCGCAGGTTTTCGCGCGCATAGGTCAGGGCGCGCTTAATTCGGTCGGAGCGCGGTTCCAGCTCCAACATCGCCGAGAACTGAGACTGCCCGCCCGGGCGGCGATGATAGACGACCAGTTTGCGGGCGATGGACCGGGACAGAGCTGAGCCGTGATCATCTTCAAGCAATGCCAACGTCAGGTCGATCGCCGAGGACATGCCCGCCGAGGTCCAGATATTGCCGTCACGGATGAAGATACGGTCGTCATCCACCCGCACCTTCGGAAAGCGCAACTGCAGATCGCGCGCATGCGCCCAATGGGTCGTTGCCGTGCGCCCATCCAAAAGACCCGCCTGTGCCAGCACAAAGGCACCTGTGCAAACCCCTGCCACCCGTCTGGCTTCGCTACCGGCGCGGGCAACATAGGCGCACAGTCCGGCCGAAACGCTCTTGGGAACCAGTTCGCCAGCCACCATAAGCGTATCGGGCACGATGTCCACCGGCACGGTTTCAATGCCTGCGTTCATCGAGGAGTGGACCGTGCCGCCATGTTCGGACAGTAAAGTCAGCAGGTAGCCATCGTCGCCAAGCTCAGCATTGGCGAGCTCAAAGGCCGCCAGCGCAGCCAGC
The DNA here is from genome assembly GCF_001319805.1 of Burkholderia sp. E168m22. Lineage (NCBI taxonomy): Bacteria > Pseudomonadati > Pseudomonadota > Betaproteobacteria > Burkholderiales > Burkholderiaceae > Burkholderia > Burkholderia sp. E168m22. The sequence goes on along the minus strand of NZ_BBSK01000069.1, from coordinate 7,102 downwards.
CCCATCAGTTGGAACCCGTCTTCAAGAATCAAGCCGACCTGTCGCATCAAGTCTTCGTCCCAAAAAAATGCAGGATCATAATAATTTTGCCGCGATCTTGCAGGGAACACCAGAATTCGTGGTGCTTGACATCCATCCGATCACATTGGCGTAAACGAAAATATAGTTATCGCCGTTTGACAAGTAAAAGTATCACTTCGCCAGTCATTGTCAGCCCGGAAATGCGAAATGCTCGTGAATTCATGAAGTCGCGCGTAGCGCACCAATGTTGTCACCGGAAGCGAGCCACGAAGGTCGAGTGGTGTTCAGGTGCAACTGCAATAGGCTCGCAGCCCTGTCCGTCGCCACCGCGTTCAGATGAATGTCGCCGTCGTGCTTTGAAGAATCACAACTGCCATGCCAGGGTCCTGGCGGCGTTGATCGATCAAATTGCAGTCGTGGGTGCTCAAGTTGCACTCCTGGGGGTCCTTGAGCCGATGTCGGGTTCGATACGGGAAAAGGCTGGCGGCAATGCGCAGGGGAGCGGCGGACGGGGGGCGTCTAGGCGGCGCCCTCGCCCGCTTGGCCCCCGGGCGCGAGGGTAGACGGCAGTGGCCCCGAGAACGGTGAATCTGACAAATCACCCACTTGGTAGGACGCGGGGCCGATCGCGTGCCTCAAAGATTCCCGGCGCCTGGCGTCGGTTGATCGTCGGGATATAGGATCGCGTCCGCGATCCGGCCTGCCACCCCGTCGAGGTCGGGGAACAGCACACCGCGGTTGATGCCGGCCGTCTGCAACTGCGCGCGCATGGGACCGAACGCGTCCGGCGGGATCCGGATGTAGCTCAGTCGCATTTTGAAATGCACGTTGGTGTCGAGAGAGACATACTTCATCCCCAGACCGTCCTCGACCCCTCGATGCACACTGAACCAACCGTCCTGAGCTGCAATCCGCCGTGATACATGCCGCGGCTTCAAGAGCTTCGTTTCAGTGATCTCTAGCGGGTTCGAGCGCTCGTCTAGATCGATCATGTCCGCGTCGGTCGCCGCTAGCAGCCAGACGGCGGCCGCCTTGGGCGAGCCGTCGTCACCCTTGATAGCTGGCCGCTTGATTGCAAACCACAACGCAGCAAGCGCACTGCCAGTCCAGTCGAGCAGCCGGGTCGGCATCGCATGGTGCTGCGCGATCGCCAGCCAGTCGGCATCGGCGAGTTCTACCGTCGACTCCAGGTGCGGGATGCCGCGCTGCTTGAATTCGCGCAGCATGCTCTTTTCGGTACCGGGCCTGACGCGGTTGGCGTACTGGGGGCGAGCAATACCGGGCTTGAGCAACCATGACTCGTCTTCCTGACCGCGAAACAGCGACATGCGGTAGCCGAGGGTCGGAATCCCTCGGGTCCAGCGGTCGACCAGATTCATGAACGTCGCAAGGTCACGCGCGTCCCCGAAGCGCTTTGCCGTGCGCTTGTAGTTGAAGGCAACTGTCATCTGTGACTCCCGTATTGGATGGTTTGAGGCAGTGCGCAAAGGGATTGCGTGCGCGGCGCACGGACGTACGCCTGGTTGACCGAAGTCCTGTTCAACCTGATAGCCGCAGCAAGTGCTGAAGGTTCTGCTTCATCTGCTCCCCTACCTCATCTTCCTGCATGCCCCATATTGCCGCCAGAGGGGCTCGCACGGACCATGCATCCCACGGCTGCAGTTGTATCCCGCCCACGCTCGTAAACGGACCATCCGTTTCAGGTAGCACTCGGTGTAGAGGCATTCGCGCCACCAGCGCCCGCCCCTTCTCACCCTCGAGCATCGTAGGGCCAACGCTGAACCAACAACCAATGCGAACAGCAGTCTCAAGTTCAGCGAACCCGCCCGAGAACCAATGAAGCACGGGTACGCCGGCATGCTTCGTCGTAGCCAGCAGTTCCACGACTCGGCGTGCAGCACCGCGCGAGTGGATGCTCATCGCCTTTCCTTGGTACCGTCCGCATTCAGCGAGGGCCGCTCGGAAGACTCTCTCCTGCACAGAAAGTGAGCCTCGAAATCTGGGGGAACCATCCATCCCAATCTCGCCAACAAAACGTGCTCGCGAGATTCCCTCAATAAGGTCGCCCAGCTCTCCTTGTTTGGCGGCAGCCACTTCCGGATGCAGGCCGATTCCCACCTTGATGTTCTTCAAACCGAGAAACACATTCGACGTTGCCCGGTAGGCGCGCGGACTAGTGGTGACCACGAGGGTAAACTCGTTCCTTCTGTTCACCTCCTGCGCAAGCTTGAGGCCATCGGGATACAGGTCAAGGTGTGAATGGAAGTCAATCACAGGATTTGTTCCTGCCGCAAAAGCACGCCCAGTTCCGCTAAGCCACGTTGCACGACGCCTTCGAACTCTCTTCGGAGGCTTGGCTCTGCGAAGGACAGCTGGCCAGCAGTGAAGAGGCGGACGCCACTCTGCTCGACCTTCAAAACCGCAACTGCGACTGCACCGATGTCGTTGGGCTCGTTTTCGAGTTGCGCTCCTCGAAGTGAGGGATACACGTAAGTCGTGTCGTCTCGGAGGTTGGCTCGAATAAATGATGCACGGCGAACCAAACATGGAACACAGCGGCCGCAATGTTTATAGCCGTTCCGGACGAAACGACCACAACTCGTGGCTTCCGAGGCAACATCAGCTAGCACTGTAGATGCCCGGCATTCGGCCATCATCTCCCCTTTGGTCATCGCCGCATACGGAAGACGCAGCACGGCACGAATTCCAAGCTCATCCCACAGCGCTTGTAACCGCGCCATGAACACCGGATGTGTGGTCTTGGTGCTAAGGCTTCCGACTCGGCCAGGGTTGAGCGGTATGTTTAAGCTGATGAGCCCGTTCTCTGGAACGAAGACTTCAACGGGTCTCGGCAATGCAGTGATCGTAGTCGCGAGATGGTCTGCAGCGACCGCCGCGAACGCGAAGAAGCCGATGGATCGCCCGCGCGTCGAACCTTCGATATCCTCCACCTTCGGACGGATATTCTGGTTCCATTGCAGATGCCGGTCGTTCCCGCCCAGTCCGATCGCAAAGCGACTCTGCGTCTCCTTATCACCCTTGGCGGTTTGGGACACAAGCAACGGGTGGCGGCCTTCTTCGGTCAAGTCAAGCGCTCCCACAAGGCTGTCCAGGCCGCCGGATAGCAAGCAAACACAGTCCGCATTGAAGATGGTCGGCATCTTTGGCCGCGGAGGGGGATAGCCGCCATCAGTAAAGGTGAGCGTCCAGAAATCGCCGGTTAGGAAACGTAAGGCCTCTTCAATCTTCGCGGTCAGGGCCTGGTACGGTTCGGGCTCGTAGAGCACCACCTCCAGCTCTATCTGCCGCGTCCAACCGTCCGGACTTTGCGCTCGCTCGAGGACGTTGTCGGCTGCGTTCACGGCCAGTGCAAGTGTCAAGAAGTCCCAGCTCCGAGCGCTCGGGGCAACACCAGCAGCGACGATGTCCTTGATGAGCGCCGTTCCAACCGTACTCACGTCCGCCAGGCCATCGTGCTCGTACATCGAGACGTAGTCGACTCCGAACTCTCGTTCAGTAGGAATGCAATCCTTCGGTCCACAAAACACGCGTGTCATAAACCTGCCTCGAACAGTTCAAAGGTCATCTTCAGGGTCTCCTGGAAGACCGCGTCCAGGTTCGACCGCGTAGGATTTGGATTCGTGCCCCGAAGCAGATCAAGGTGTTCACCGATCTCTAACTTGATGAAGATGCGCATTTCACGCTCGCGCTGGACCGCGATGGCTGGGTCGACCTTCGCACTCTCCAAGAGTGGACCGAGGTCAAAGCAAAGCCGATGAGTCACCTCCAATGCGAGGTAATTCTTCATGAGCTCCCAGATGTCGGGCGTCTGCAGATGCATTAGGTCTATGCCAGGGTTGTCCAAGACAAGTTCCGTTAGCGCCGACGCCATTGAACCACGAAGCGCCTCTTCATCGGCACTGCCACCCGGCGGAGAAAGCTCCCGGACAATGGCGTCGACTACGTCATCCGCGGTCGGACTGCCGCTTTGCAGGTCATGCACCCACTGTCGCGCCTCAACGGAGCTGCCTTGGCTAACTGCGTTGAGAAAGGAGAATAGTTCTGCGCCGGCTCGCGTCGCGGCGCGCATTCGGGTCGATGCTGCACTGGCCCCTCCGCTGCCCTTACGTGAGTAATGTCCGAGGGCGTCCCGAAGGCTGTCGGTGTTACCGCTCTTGATGAATTTTTTTAGCTCGCGCCGCGCCTCAGCGAAACGAGCAGGCTGAGCGGTTCCAAGTGCGCCCTCTGGCGGAACCGGTTCATCATCCGTAGCCGGAACCGTGTCGCCCCCAAGCCCCTCGAGCACGTCGTCAAGCCAAGGAGGATCAAGACTCACATTCGGGCCAGGCCCACGGCTTGAAGTCGAAGTTCCCATCAATTCCCCCCCTTGAACGTCTTCAGGTACTTCTTGACCGGCTCAGTCGACTCCAGGTCGTCGCGCCAGTCTGCGAGCAGAAGCGCTGCCCAAGGTTTGTTCTTCAGCTTGGGGAGGATTGCGACGGGCCTCTGAGCCGGCGGAATTTCCTCCAGTGCCTGAACAAACTGCCCACCTAGCTCAGGATGGGCCTCGGTGCAGTTCAAGCAGCGCAGAAGATCTACGGTGTCCCACTGCCCATCTCGAGCCTTTCGAATAACCCGGGTAAGGATGCGCGATACGTCCGCTTGGCTCAGCGCCATGAGCTGGGTTACCAGGACATTGGAAACTTCCTTTGCCTCCATCGTCGCCTCCAGAAGCCGCTTAGCCTCCTCAGACAGCTCGTCATAGGCCGCCAGTCCAAGCGAGCGGTCTCGACTCAGATGCAGAAGGGCTCGCAGGTCCGAACCTGCCAAGCGAGGACTCAAACGCACCCACTGCTGATAAAAGGACGTTGACCACGAGGGGTGCGGCGCAACGTACTCGTCGTCCGCCTGCGCAGCAACTTCTAGTGCCTCCAAAAACTCGGCCTCGCCATTAAGGCTAGAAGCGACCGCTTTGACGAAAAACTCAAACGCCGCTGGCGATGCCACGCGCTCGAGTAGCTGCACCTTCACCAATTGCTCGATGGCTATAGGCATATTCATCGCCTTCGCGATGGTCAGCCGAATCATGAGGTTATTCAGGAAACGCTTGATGAGTCGCGGATTGCCAGCGATATCGCTCGCGCTGACTAAAAGTGGTGCAAGCTGGTCTGCGATATCCAGTGAGTTCGAGATGCTTTTAGCCTCGCTACCGTACACCTTTGCCAAGTCGTCGCGCGCGATGCCCTTTCCCCAAGCAGTCTTCAGAAGTTGAAGAAGAGCGTCCTGCCCTTGCGCCTGAACCTTCGGAGTCAGTTGCCCTTGCCTCACGGCCAGTTCAGCCATTAGCAACGCGAGGTACACCTTCACCTCGTTCACACCGAGCCGAGGCACTTTGAGCGGAACCTGGATGAGCTTGTCGAAGTAGCTCGTCACCAGCCCGCTCTCTATATCTACCCCTGCGAAGTGCGCTCGGACCGCGCCGCGAATCATGCTTTCATCCGCGGCGATTACGAATGCCGTGTTCTTTACGTGCAGCAGTAGTCGCATGGCCTCTAAGGTTGCGATAGCAGTGTGAGGCAGGCATCGGTCCAAGTCGTCGACAAACACAACGAGAGTGACACCCATGTCGGCAAGCAGCTTTGCGAAGGTCTCCCTGAGCGCGTGAATCTCCTTGAGTAAAGAGTCTTCCTGACGCTCAGCAATCAGCTCCTTCAACTCAGGTTTGAGAGCAGCGTAGGCATCCTTTAGTGCTGTCAGCTGTTCTTCTCTCTTCGCCTCGTCGGAGAGGCCCTTCACGAAACCAGTCGCCGCGCCGATGAAAGCACCCAGAGGGCCGCCGGCGACCGAGCCAACGCCAGCGTGCGCGAGCATCGGTGCGGTGATGCGCGCCACCTTCAGCAGCCGAACGCGTTTTGCGAAATCTAGCGCTTTGTCGACAAATGTCTTACGCCCTTGCGCCTCTTCGAGGAGCCGGTCTGAGACCGACTGTAGGAGTGCTTGGCGCGCATCCTCATACCCTTGATAGAGCCACGCGTTAAACTCCATAACGACATACGCTCTAGATTCGGGAGCCCCCTTCGCCGCCCCGGTTTCGAGGTCAGCCTTGGTCAACTTTACGAGTGTCGACTTGCCAGTGCCCCAACCGCCCGACACACCAATGGTCAGCGGTGCGCCGCCCGCCTGTCGAATCAAATCCGCTGCCGCGCGAGCAACCACTCCGAAGTTGAGCAAATCAACTTCTGCCTCAATGTCGTGCCACATGTCGCTATTCCCCTAAGATACTATTATTGCTTTCTACCGATATTGCCACATTAAAGGCTGACTGCCACTCCTCGTCTGCCAACGTGGCAGGGCGAAGCGGGATTTCTCCTATACTTTTGTTCGCCCTCAAGCAACCCACACCTAAAGACAACAGATCTGCAGTCCGTGATGGCACCGACATAGCTTTTCGACAGCTCTTGCACTGACTGACATTGAGCACTTCTGTAGATTCCTTGCTGTGGCCACGGCGGAGTGCTCAGCTCACATGAAACCAGCTATCATGTCCACAGTACAACCAGAGGAGGACTAGATGGCGAGTTACAAAGAGCTGAAAGCGCAGATGGATGCATTGGCTGAGAAAACTGAAGCCGCTCGCATTGCTGAGTTTCAGGCCATTGTTGACGACATTCGCTCGAAAGTTTCCGAGTATGGCATCAACGAAAAGGACATCTTTGGCGGGCGCCGCGGGCGACCGGTAGCGCAGACGGCAAAAGTACCAGTAGAAGCGAAGTATCGTGATCCGAAAACCGGCGCCACATGGTCAGGTCGTGGCCGCGCACCGGCCTGGATCAAAGATGTCAAGAACCGTAATCGCTTCTTGATTCAGGAGTAAACATTCGCCTCATCAACCATACTGACTGCGGAGAAAATCTCTCCGCAGTCAGCGAGGCCGTGAACTGAGCGTATGTCAACGGCTGAGCTTGCAGCCCTAGCATAAATTGATCTCACGCCTCCTCCTCTGGTACCACACGTCCGGAGCTGTACATACACGGGATCTGCTGCGCAAGATCTCGCCAATCGCGACCGAACAACTTATCCA
>NZ_BBSK01000068.1:0-13061 GCF_001319805.1 Burkholderia sp. E168m22 | reverse complement strand
TCCATATCGAGTCCAACGTAATGCACAATCGACGAACGTTCGGATGGGATACTTCTGAGGTAACGCCCAACGAACATCGGCGCTAACTCTGGTATTCCGAGATCCGATACTCCTCCCCTTCGAACCCTTTCATGAAACCATCGCTGGAATACGATCATCTGATTTGCGATCTCATCACAAATCGGATTAGACGGTGCCGTATGCAAGGGTGTCGTACAATGGTAGCAAAATGAAGTCTCCCATATCGCCACTTGACCTGGTCTGCACGGGAATTTCCAAGTTAAATCGACCCTCCTCCCGCAATACACACAAGCGTCGAATAATGGACAACGATGGATTTCACATATAAAGTTATACGCGAACCTCCACGAGATTTTGAAGTGAGAAACTTCATCCCCCTTCAAACAAGAAGGGCAATATCTATATATTGGGCGAGATTCAGAAAAATCGTTAGTCAAACAAGAAAATCTCGATTTCCCTAGAATGGTGTGATCGAGGTACGTTGCCTCATCGAGGTCCTCCATATTGCACATCGTAGTCGAGGCAATTCTCAGCAGAATAGGCCGACCGATCGGATAGAAATCAAGAGCTGATGTGGGAGCTTCGAATCCCCACCTACGCATCAAACTGCCTGGCTTGATCCCATGATGCATGCATACGCGATGAATCCATCCGCTTAGCGCTTCATCTGGCACAATAGAAGGGGACCCTATCAATCGCGGGGCCGGATAGACATCGGCCTTTGCGCTTCCGCCCCATAATGCGAAAGTTTTATTACGTAGTTTATAAAGTCGATTAGCCAAATGGCAACTCCTTTTGATTTAGGCAAATTTTCAGAGAATTATTTCTCGCTTTTTTAGCTACATACGAACGCACATAAGCCACAAAAGCACCTCGCATATCAATTACGTCGCCACGACTTGTTAGTGCGACAATTTGCGCCCACACCGCCCTAAGCACTCTATCGACCATTTCAGCATCTCGACGACTACGCGTTCGATGCAATCGATCTAATCGATAAAAGAAAGACCCCGGCCAATCACGCATAATTTTCACCGCCTCGTCACAAACGGAAATTGCTCGAATCTTACTCATCGTGCTTTGGCCGCGAGTTGGAATACCCGCAACGAGCGTAGGGAAGGTTGCACCGAAGAACCAGAAGTATTGTAAAGTAGACAACAAATTGGTTTGGGCGGAAATCTTGTTCACCACATCAATTTCCGATAATAAATCCGATCCAGCGTTTCTCCAAATATCATTCTGAATGTCGCGCGCAATCTCGACTGCATCGCAAGATACGAGTACCGGCTTTATAGATCGATAGTCGTGACCACATCGACACTGGCACACTTTGTTTCGTCGAATACTAACCAGCAATCCACATTGCGGACATCTATCGACGAGCATAGTCCTATGGCATGGGCAACAAGAGACCAACGCAACGTCCCATATCGCTTTCGAGTACGGAGTTTCATCAAGGCAAACCGGGCAAAGTGCCGAACACGAACGCACCACATGCGGTCTTCTAGGTATCCACCATTCGCCTATCATGCTTTCATCTATACCATCACGTAGTCGCCAATACCCGGAAAGCTCGCAGACAGAAGCTGGATCAGATCGACAGAAATCTGCAAGGGCGCCTGCCTTTTCGAAAGTGAATCTGGATTTGCTACCAAACACTGCTTGAAGAAGATGCTGCGCTGACCATCCCAAGTTCACCTCGGAAATGCGCAACATATATCCGCCAACAGATTCGTCACAATATGGGGTGACAGAGAAAAATGGTGTGGGATCTAGCCTCACGGTTACCTCACGATGCACTCAAAGTGATAGTGCGTATCTTGCACTTTCAAAGTGATCAGGCGTAATGAACTGCCTGCCATCTGCGCAAGCTAGGCGCACGCATTCACTCAAATAGGACTTCAAGATTCTAAAATTTCCACGTGTAATCTGATGAATAGAGCCGGCTCGCGTGGCTTCCTCGAGGCCGGACTTCCGCTCCATCGGCAGCGCTTCGTCGATCACATCAAGTAAAATTTTCCACGTGTCGTCATATTTGTACTCTACGAGTCGGATGGTTCCCGGCCATCGACTTTTAAATTGCTTATCTGCATCAAACAAATCTCCCAAACTGGGTCTACCGCTCCAAACAAACGGCAATTTACATTTATCATAAAGATTTTTGGCGACATCACCCAATTCACCACCCAGCCGCTCCTTATTCCTTCGAGATCCAGACGAAGGAATTAAATGATGAGCCTCATCGATCATGATTATCTTGACGGAGCACTCGATTAATGCTTTAAGTAATATCGGAGTCAGTTTTTTTAGCGGTATGTCATCGCGAACAAATCGATACCCGAGTGCCGTCAGCAAATCAGCGACCAGCTTACGCGGAGTCGGCGTGGCAAAAAACTGCATCGCCAGGACGGGGCAAAAGGTACGCAACGCCGTCTCTTCAATTGGATAACGCCTAACAAAATATTCACTAATAAAACTCTTCCCCGTCCCTCCATCACCGATTATGCATAATCCCCCGGGACAGGATAGTGCCTCAGAGCGTTGCATTAAAGATTCAATGGTCGCCTGAGCTTGCTCGAACTCCGCTGTTCTAATCAGCATCGTCTCTACGTACTTTGCACGTTCAAGTGGACTTCTGGCCAATGCCTCCATACGCACTTCATGTGGCGACTTCTTCACTTCCTTATTAAAAACGAAAGGCGGTTCGAATAAAGTTCGATCGCGCTCGATGACATCCATTGAGCAATCCTCCGCACGCTGACATTAGGCCCACACCGCGATCATCAGATAACATCCCAACGCGGCCGCCGAATATCGGAAATTGAACTAACAACTTCGGTCGTCGAATCGGATCGAGCCCTGGATGGTGCTAATGGATCGAGAATTGTTCTACCCTCGCCACTCAAAGTAGCCTGAGAGTTGATACCCGCAAGGCGAGCCAGCGTCGTCTTTGATCTTGTATTCTTCGCCGCCAATTCATCTCTAACTCTCGCGTTGATTTCCGCCTTTACCGAAACTAGCCCATCTATAGATGATTTTTTATATTTTTCTCGGCAAATTTTTTTCATCCATTTATGCTGAAATAGTGAAAGTCCGTTCGCATAATCCGGCCGCGTATTTGGAATCGGGATATTTTTGTTACTCCGAGGGTCCAGCACGTATGCAACCCCCAGATCGTTATCCGGAACTGAAAATTTAACGACCGCGCCTGGACCGAGATCCTTCATCAAATCGCGTAAATAGCTATCCGAATAAGTCATATTTTCATATCGCAGACCGACGTTCGAGAGGTGACTGGAAGCCACGTTGCCGAGGACTACTTCCAGTTGATCTAGATTAGCTGGTAAACTGGGAGGTGCAGTAATAATCCCCTCGTTCCACAGATCAATAGGACGAGCACCGGATCTACTGTTGGGGAATACGTTGTGGAAATCTGCAGCCCACTTGTGAAGCAGATATACAAGAACTGAAAATCGTATCACCGCGGTTCCAGACGAATCGTAATCCATACGGTTCGCAAGACAACGGAACGTTTTTCCTGGCAGACTCTCAAGAAATGTTGTTTCGACAGTTCCAAAGAATCTTTCGATTGATGCTTTGTGCCATGGAGTTCTGACTTCACAATACTGATATTCAGCACCAAGGCTTCGTATGGCCATCCGGTATCGAAGTGAGCGATAGTCCGATCCGCGATCGGAAACATATGTCGCAGCGAGTCCGGACGACAACCAAGGATTCTCTATATCCGGCCACTTGAGCGTCGCTAGATGGTGACCTTCCAATGAATGTCGAAGTAGCCCGAATGTACTTTGTAGACTGGGGGGAGAAAAGGTTAGATACAGACCGAGTACCACTCCAGAAAACCGATCTTTCATTGCCGATAGCCACGGTTTACCTAGTGGTAGATATGACTCGTCATCGATAACAAACAGGTTGAGCGGCGTATGGTCGGACTCGGCGTAATCCAACGGGTGACTCGCTGGCAGATGCCCTTCGATCATGGTGTAGCGCCGCTTTGCAACCTGAGCTCCGAATCGGGCCACATCTACTTCATACTTTGGGCGCTCGTCGATGCGGCGCACGTATGTTCGGTATGAGATGGGTACAAGAGGATCGAGTGAGTCCGATAGTCGCTCGCGATTCTCTGCCTCGAGGCTCCACCGGTACCACCGGTACGAGCTCGTCCTTGACGGCCTCGTCGGCAATAAGTAATGATCGTCGATTGATGTTTGGATAATATCTTCATGGTCAGGCCCCGTCGACTTCCGGCGAGATTTCGTAGCGAAGCCTGACACAACGGACGCAATGTCCCGACCGGAGCCCTCGAACTTACTCATCCATTTTCCTACCGTCGAAGCAGCGGGCGGCTTTTCCAAGTCTCCCAATTTTTTGGCGATTTCACGGAGCACCGCACGCATTTGCGTACGCTGCCCACACGTTATGCCACGGCGATTCAGTTCGCCCATGTAAAATGCCTTTCTATCAGCATCTTCTTGCCACCTTTCAGCCAACTGAGTGATATTTTTATCATTATTTTCACCTCCATCCGAACCTCTTTCCTCGTAGAGTAAATGTGTGGGCGTCGACGTCGCCTCTACTATGCAGAGTTTTCTCGATCTAAATTCACCCCAGAATTCAACCTCGGCAACCTGAATAACGGCCTGCGTTAGAACGTCTCGAAAGTAGAAAGTGCCTGTCGCACGTGAGATGTATTCATATACCGCCCCTTTCCACTTTATAACCAGTCCTTTCGCTATGATGAAATTTCTCATTACGCTCTCCTTTTTCGCTGCAGATTGCTCGAAGAGCGTGTTCGATTTCGAGCAGTTCGTCGGGAGCTAGAGTTTCGAAGTACATCGTCGGGTTCGTAGATACGACTTTTGCTCTTTTCGCTCGGAAAACCTCCAACAATTGATGGTCCTTCAGAAGTACGGCCTCGTTGTCCATCAATCTTCGCAAGCTCCAACATTCGTTGATCCTGCGGTCGATGACCCATAGCGAGTTGTGCCAGAAGAGGATAAAACCGACCCGAATTGATAAGCGTCTCAAACGCAAGCCCCTTGTTGTCGGATGTGGGTGTCGTCACGCTGGATCGGAGTGTGACTGTTTGGTCCCAATCGATAGTCAGATATCGCCTCGCGACCATCGTGTAGATCTCTCGGATACTCACCTCGCAACACTCAGTCAGTTCGCTGATAGATAGAGCACCGTCCGAGAGGCGTTGGACAACGGTACTGCTGCGCTGCTCGTCGAGTACACCGCTGATGTACCGACGCATCAGCATGACGTTCTCAACTCGCTCTTTCTTGGAAAGAATCTGCTCATCTGTAAGGAAAACTAAGTTTTTCCCTTTGATTCGCAGCTTTCGCGCAATTTCTGTGTATCTGCACAAGTTGTCGTCTCGGACGAGGATAGCCAGGGGCTTCACCTCGACGTAGTATTCGCCGCTGCCGCAACGAACAAATAGATCCGGGTAGTACCGGCGCGGCACCCCATCCAGTACATACTGCAACTCATCCGGTTGGGATGCCATCCACTCGACGTCCTGCGACATCGCCAAAGTTGCGTAACAAACTCGTTCCAGATATGACTCCCACTCGAGCGCATATGGCGCCCGATCTGGTAGGTCGAACCCTCCAACGATTCGATGTGGCACCACGGAAATGATCGACCGCGCCGGTTGTTTGTTCTTCTTGTCAGCGGGCAAAGAATTGAGATCGCCCCACTCGGCACTATCGTGGTCGCGCGATGCTGGCCTGCGCCTGGCTGCAAATGGCATATCTCTGCTCCATTTATGGGAGCACGGAGTTCCATTTCCTTCGCTCCCGTATTTTTGAGCAAAAAGAGCCCTTGACGTGCGTACCAGCGAGGCCACATACTGAAAACTCTCACGTGCTCAGTGCGGCATTGCTGGGTACACACGGCGGGGGGACTCGAAAGGGTCTTTCTCGCCGTTTCTCGTTTACATGGGCTCCTCCGTGGTAACCGGGGCGTCGCTATCTGCGACCGCCTTCAATATCGACGAAAGACATCTGAGTTGGGTTGCAGACAGCATGGGGACTGCTGCCAGAATTTCGCTTCCCTCTTGCGGCCAATCCGGTGGTGCTCGATGGTCCACATAGGATTGGAGGCCATGAGCAAACGCCAACCGATGCAATTGCCGCCGCTCCTCCTCTGTCGCATCGATAGCATCCAGCAGACGGTTTATCACCTCCGACGACGGAGGATTCCGGCGGCCAGTCTCAAGGGACGCGAGGTACGAGGGGTCCATGCCACTTCGATGAGCGACAGTCTTCTGCCGCTGCCCGCTGCGACGGCGGATTGCAGTGAGGTAGTCAGCGAACGATATCTGCGTTCGTGCAACGAGCATAAATGAACTCGCTTTTGACAATTTCGAATACGTTATCTCAGCGACTATTCGACGTCAAACACCAAAATAAATACTACAATTCAAAAAAATATCTGTTTTTTTATCCACCGGAATCCACTCACCTTTATAAATGTGGAACAGATATATTTACCTACACTTTTCATCGAGAACCGTAACTACCGGCGCATCGAACCCGATGTCGCATGCACCTCCACGCCGAGCCTGTTCCTTCAATAGCACTGTATTTGGGGTACGACTGTCATGCGGCATCGCCAAGTGGAGTGTTGTCAAATTTCCACGTCGGGTTAGTCATAACCCGACAGCCGCATGATTACCCGTAGCCCTTACTTTTCGGGTTTACACGGCATGGCCAGTGCTTCGCGAAAGGCAATTTTCTGCAAATCGGCCTAGCCATCTTTGGCCTAGGTGCAGTATCGTTGGATAACACGGAAGTAACTCGTCAACACCACGTGACCTTCTCCATGGCTGCCATCAGTATTCGTTACTGGCATGAACTGATCCGTTCGGTCGGGATCGGCAGCCTTGCATTCGCACGCCCCGTGCGAAATTCGATGCGAACTGACTGCTGAGTTCTCAGCATCGGACCAAACCGCGACGAAGGCGGTTTGGATGTCGTGGCTACCAGGCCGCTACATCGCATTTGGAGAATCCGTCATGTCGGTATCGAAACAACATGCCGAATGTCCTGCGGGATTTGCCCCACTTGGTGATCTGTCAACGATCCAGTGTCGCGATTCGCGGCGACTACTCGTTCCACAGAGCACGCACGATGAGCTTGCTGCGATCCGAGAGATTCAGCGAATGGCCTCTGAGCCAACGCAATCGCCGGTACACTCCGAATCGAAACTCACGGCAAAGCCGATAGCAAACAAGCCTTCACGTCGGCCTAGGGCTCGGCGTGTCCAAATATTCTCGCCAGATGCACTTGAGCAAGCAAACGCTGCTCTGGACGGCGCCGACGCGAGTCAACAGCAGTGCGCACGACCGCTGCTTGAGAAGGCCGGCAGCAACGATGGCTGTCGAAAGCTTCCCGATATTCAAAAGGCACTGAAGAGACTTGACGTTGCGCGCGGGAGCTTCGCCAACCTGAGCGAGCCCATTGGAAAACTAATGGTCGATCTCGTGCTCGCAAGTGCCGTGCGCAGCAGAGAGTTTCGCGTTCGCCCCATTCTGCTCATGGGCGAACCCGGCGTTGGTAAAACGCATTTCGCGTCCAAGCTCGCGGAGGCGCTCGCGGTGCCAATGCGAAAGTGGTCCGCCGGAAGCGCTCAGGCAAGCTTCCAACTCGTGGGCGGGGACAGTGGATGGCGCCAAGCGCGACCCGGGGCGATATTCGAAGTCCTTGCCAAAGGGGATTCGGCAGCTCCGGTACTGATACTCGACGAAGTAGACAAGATCGGAAGCAGTAGCAACTACCCTGTCGTTCCTGTACTGCTAGACCTCCTCGAGGCAGATACAGCTGGAGCGTTCTACGACGCGTTCTTTCGCATGGAATTTGATGCAAGCCGAATAATCATTGTGCTCACGGCGAATGATCTTGACCGGGTGCCGCTCCCCCTTCTAAGTCGTGTCGAGGTGTTCGATATTCCGACACCGGATCCGGAACAGCGAATGCAGATCATCCTTGCGAAGATCGACCACTTGCAACGCTCCACAGGGAAGCACATACAACTCGAAGAAGGCGGAGCAACTGGCCTTGCGGAACGCACAGACCTGGATCTGCGCAAACTTCACCGCATTGTGATCGATGCGTTCGCGGTCGCGCTAGCGACGGGAAAATGTATTGCCACGCTGGCGCTACCACCCTCAGCTAAACGACAACCAATCGGGTTCACGTGTCACGGATAGACGGTTGCGGATCCTCTGCAATCTGCACCGCAGTGAAAGCAGGGAGCAGCGCCGGGAATTGAACCCGGATCTCCGACGCGGTACGATGGAGGCACCACCCAACCGTCGTACACCCACTCTCCGCGAGTGGTTCTAGCGTCGGCGCTCTATCCTTTGAGCTACGCTGCGGAAATGTTACGTATTACCACGCTGCGCGTGGCCGTCGCCACGCGCTTTTCAGAAAAGGGGCAGCACCGGGATTTGAACCCAGATCACTAATGCGTACGATGAAGGTACCACCCAGCCGTCGTACAACCACTGTCCGCGAGTGGCTCTGCATCAGCGCTCTATCCTCTTGAGCTATGCTGCGTATTGCTTATGCCTTCCCGCCTTTGACGATTGCCAAGGGCTTCTTACGCGTCAAGCGGTCGGTTTGTTCCTTCTGCCTCCGCTCACGCTCCGCGATCTTTTCTTCGGCGAAAGGCTTAGCTGCCTTGATCAAACCGCTCAAGTCATACTCGTTCGTGTCGTTGTCACCGACGCTCGTCGTGCGGTAAATACGTTTGATGAATCCAGCAGCCTCCATCGCCGCAATTCGCTTTTGTATTGTGCGTGGAGCTACACCGATTGCCCTCGCCAAAGTACCCTTAGACGGGCGTGCATGTTCTCCGGGCCTCCACCAGTAGCCAGCGAGGTGAATCAAAATATTGATATCGAGCGGGGTAAGGCCCAACGCCTGCTGACGCTCGAAAATGATGTTCGGGAAAGAAGTCCATCCCGCTTTCGCCAACGGCGCCGACCACTTGGCCGCAACACTCTTGTCTACTGCATTGGTTGCCTGCGGTTTTGTCGCGACACTCATTTGCTCCCCCCGACGTTCATTGCGTTGAGTTAAGTATCGCGACGGCGCATCGGTCTTGCAAGATCAGGAGAGCGAATACGGGACGCCCTAAGCATCTCCCCCCGCACGTAGTTTGCTGTGTACTGGGTCTCTTCATCTAATTGGGTGCATCTCATGAATCAGGTGTGTGTTTTGGGAGGCTCCCGGTTCCTCCCTGGGGCTGGCCCAAAGGCCGCCCGGTACAGTTCTCGAAAGCTTCCCCGCGAGAATGTGGAGCCTCCCCCTATCCAATCACATGGGCTCACCTTGTTGACTCTGTGACCTTTTTCGTCACGTCACCGGGAATCTAGGGGGTCTTGTGCGCGTGTGCAGTGGGCTTACCGAGAGGCCGGGCGCGACATTCACTACCGCACGGGAGCCCTCTCGCTCGCCTTAGATGTCAATCCGCTCGGCTTTAGCGACAAACGACACGTGCACATGGCCGCTCGAAAATACGCGATGACGGAAGCTGTGCAAGAATCTTTCGATCCGTAATCGCATAACAATAGCCATGACCGACACGCTGCAGGAAGAGCATGCAGCCGCAGATCACGCGATGCGCAACTGGACCTTCGAGAGGCAAGGTCCCGTCCGGATCAGTTCCGACGCGCACAAGCAGATGTTCTGTCGGATGCTGCTCGACACACACAACCCGTACAAGCCGGCCGTGATCGACTGGCCGGCGCTCCAGCCGGCCGAACTCAGACGGCTCACGTCGCTGCCGATCTGGGACATCGCCGTGCAAACCGAAGGCCGCGCGTCGATCCGCGTGGCTACCTACGCCGCGACGGTCGACGATCCGCTGCTGCGCCGCGCGCTCGAAATGGACGGCGGCGAGGAAGCCCGCCACAAGGTCGTGCTGTCGAAGCTGGTCGAGGCGTACGGCATCCGGCTCGCGCCCGAGCCGGCCTACCCGGCGCCGACCGATCCCGAATGGTCGTGGATGATGACGGGCTTCAGCGAATGCATCGACAGCTTTTTCGCGTTCGGCCTGTTCCGCTCCGCGCAGCGCTCCGGCTATTTCCCGCCTGAGCTGGTCGAGACCTTCGAGCCCGTGATCCAGGAAGAAGGCCGCCACATCCTGTTCTTCGTGAACTGGTACGCGTGGTACTGGCGCACGATGCCGTGGTGGCGCCGGCCGTGGTTCTTCGCACGGGTGGCGGCCGTGTGGGTGCAACTGATCCGCGACCGCATGAGCATCGCGCGCGGCATCGATGCCGACGGCGCAGCCCGTGACGCGAATTTCCCGGCGACCGGCACCGCCGACATCGGCGATGCGCTGAACCCGCGCGAGCTGATCGAGCTGTGTCTCGTGGAGAACGACCGGCGGATGGCCGGTTACGACAAGCGCCTGCTGCGCCCGATGTTCGTGCCGCGGATGGCGCGGTTCGCGCTGCGGTTTCTGAAGAAGTGAAGTCGGGCGCTTGCCGCGGGTCAGGCGGCAAGCGCCCGGTTCGGTCCACGCCCGTGGGCCGACTGTGGCGCGTCCGATACATTCGATCAATCCCTATTTTTCTTCGACACGTCGCGCCGTCCTCGGCATGACTGACAAATTGCCGCACCCCGGATCTGACATTTCGACCGCCTCCGGTTCGACACCGACCCGCGGTCTTTGACGACCTGTCGGCATCCCCTGAAATCCCCGCCGCGAGCGCGTCCGCTCAGCTTCCCGCATGCGTGCCGATTCCCCCTTGATACCGATGCCAGCGCAATCGTCAATAGGACGAATCCGATAAATTGACGCGGACCGTTTCATTTTTCGCCCTGTAGCACTTTTTTACAACTTCGTGCAGCTGGGCGGCCCGGAACGCCCGTCACACGGGCGCCCGCGCCGGACAAGATGCGCAAATCAGCATAATCCAACGCTCCCCGCATCAGATAAATTCAATTAATTGATAATCCATAAATAGAAAAACAAACTCAACAAAAGAAAATTTATTAACAGGTTAATAATATGGAAAATGCATTATCAACCAACACACCAATAGACATTACAATCATGAAAGAATTTGGTCGCTCGCAAACGTTTGCTATTTCATTTGTCTTACTTTTGGAGCATCCCGATGTGTAACCTGGCGCACAAAACCAATGTAAGTTCTTGATTTTTATATGAAAACAAAGAGCGCTCAAGAAAAAATCAAACCCGACACGACACATTCTTACAGCTTTCAAATTCATTCTTCCCCAGTACATCAAAACACGGCTCATTAACCATTCTTTAACTTTCCAATCCCTTCATTTATCACTGTTTGTCAATCTCTAAAATCCACCTCCAATAAACTCCGCCCATCAATTTTGAGATTCGCGCGAGCGCACGGAGTAATCCTCTAACAAAAGAGACCGGTGTGTGGCGTGCACATTTGGAGGTAGCAGGACATGAACCGCACATACCGCTCGATCTGGAACGAAGCTCTTGGCGCCTGGGTCGCGGCATCGGAACACGATTCGGCACGGGGCAAGCCGAACAAGTCGGCCGTCGTGGTGGCAGCAGTCGCGGCCTTGGCGATCAGTCTGCCCGGCTTGGCCGAGGCCAACACGCTCAACACACAGCAGACCTGCTTCACGGGCAGCAACGGCGCGGTCGGCCGCGTCAACCCGGGTGGCACGCAAAACCAGGCTGGCGATGGCTCCGGAACGTATTCGGTCGTAGCCGGGTGTAACTCCAACGGCAATGGCTGGACCGGTGTCACGGTATACGGCTCGTTCGCGCAGGCGACCGGCAACGGCGCCGTCGCCACCGGTATGCAATCGTCGGCCGGCCTCTGGGGTGTCGCGGCCGGTCTCGAAACCACCGCCAGCGGCGCCGCCGCAACCGCCCTCGGCTTCGGTTCGACGGCCAGCGCGCTGAACTCGGTCGCGATCGGCGGCGCGGGCGGCGACGGTACGACGCCGCTGTCGCAGGCCAACTCGACGCTCGCCTCGGGTGCGGGTTCGATCGCCATCGGCAGCAACGCAACGAAGGGCGCTCAATCGGCCGCCTCGGACGGTATCGCGATCGGCGGGCAATCGTCCGTCGCGTCGACCGCCACGTCGGGAATCGCAGTCGGTCGCGGTGCGACCGTCAATGGTGCGTACGGCATCGCGCAAGGCGACGGCGTCGTCTCCGGCGCAACGGGCCGGAACGTGGCGATCGGCTCGTCCGGTACCACCGCGAACGGCGCCACGGCCGCCGGCGGCGCGGTCGCGATCGGCCGAGGCCAGGTCGCGACCGGCGACGGCGCCGTTGCGATCGGCGATCCGAACAGCGCCACCGGCACGGGCGCGCTGGCAATCGGCGCAAACGACACGTCGAACGGTTCCGGCGCCATCGCGCTTGGCAACAGCAACTCGGCGAGCGGCACGGGTTCCGTCGCGCTCGGCAACAGCAGCACGGCAACCAACAGCGCCGTCGCAATCGGCAGCTCGGCGTCGGCAACGGGCACCAACGGCGCGATCGCCATCGGCAACGCCGCGACCGCGAACGGTACCGGCGCGATCGCGCTCGGTAACGTCGGCAGCTTCGCCGCCAAGTCGCTGGCTACCGGCACGGACGCACTCGCGCTCGGTAACGGCTCGACGGCCAGCGGCAGCGCCGGCGCGGTCGCGGTCGGCGCGGCGGCCGTGGCGTCTGGAAGCTATGGCACGGCACTCGGTTCGAATTCGACCGCAAGCGTCGCAAACTCGGTCGCCCTCGGCTACAACGCGCTGACGACCAGTGCGGCAACGGCGACGTCCGGCGGCACCACCACCGTCAGCAACGCCACGATCGGCGGTCAGACATTCGGCAACTTCGCCGGCTCCAATTCGGCGGGCAGTGTCGTCAGCGTCGGGCAGTCGGGCTCGGAACGCCGTATCCAGAACGTCGCGGCGGGCCTCGTCACGGCCACCAGCACCGACGCGATCAACGGCAGCCAGCTCTATTCGGTTGCGAGCACGACGACGTCGAGCATCACGAGCCTGTCG
>NZ_BBSK01000067.1:0-1003 GCF_001319805.1 Burkholderia sp. E168m22 | reverse complement strand
TGAGTTCGACCAACAGTTCGGTTACGTCGCTTTCCACGTCGGCTTCGACGGGACTGTCGTCGGCCAACAGCTCGATCACGTCGCTCTCGACCTCCACCTCGACCGGTTTGTCGTCGGCCACGAGCTCCATCGGCTCACTGTCCACCGGACTGAGCTCGACCAACAGCTCGGTTACCTCGCTTTCCACGTCGGCTTCGACGGGGCTGTCGTCGGCTAACAGCTCGATCACGTCGCTGTCGACTTCCACGTCGACCGGTCTTTCGTCGGCCACGAGTTCCATCGGTTCGCTGTCCACCGGCCTGAGCTCCGTCACGACGAAGACGAACAATCTCGGTACGAGCACGGCATCAGCACTCGGCGGCGGCTCGACCTACGACCCGGCGACGGGGACGGTTTCCGCGCCGGCATATACGACTTACAACGCGAACGGTACGACCTCGACCGCCAACAGCGTCGGCTCGGCGATCAACAACATCAACAGCCAGGGCATCAAGTACTTCCACGCGAACTCGAGCGGCGCCGACAGCACCGCAACGGGCGCCGACGCCGTCGCCATTGGCTCCGGCGCCGTCGCCAGCACGATCAATTCCGTCGCCGTCGGCCTTGGCGCCGTCGTCAGCACGGACAATTCCGTCGCGCTCGGCGCCGGCTCGAAGACCGTCGCGGCAACGCCCACGAGCAGCGCAACCGTCGACGGCGTGACGTTCAGCGGATTCGCTGGTGCCAACCCGGTCGGCGTCGTCAGCGTGGGCGATGCCGGCAAGGAACGACAAGTCACCAACGTCGCCGCCGGTCAAGTGACCTCCACCAGTACCGACGCGATCAACGGCAGCCAGCTGTATTCGGTCGCCCAGCAAGTCGGTACTGCGACCAGCGCCATTTCGTCGCTGTCGACTTCGACTTCGACTGGCCTGTCTTCGGCTAATAGCTCGATCACGTCGCTCTCGACTTCGACTTCGACGGGCTTGTCGTCGGCTAATAGCTCGATCACGTCCTTGTCGAC
>NZ_BBSK01000066.1:0-38009 GCF_001319805.1 Burkholderia sp. E168m22 | reverse complement strand
GCTCCATCGGTTCGCTGTCCACCGGCCTGAGTTCGACCAACAGCTCGGTTACCTCGCTGTCCACGTCGGCTTCGACGGGTCTGTCGTCCGCGAACAGCTCGATCAGCTCCCTGTCGACCTCGACCTCGACGGGCTTGTCGTCGGCCACCAGCTCGATCACCTCGCTGTCGACTTCGACTTCGACCGGCATCAGCTCGCTGTCCACCGGCTTGAGCAGCACGGACAGCACGATCCTGTCGCTGTCCACCTCGACCTCGACCGGCATCGGCTCGCTGTCTACCGGCCTGAGCAGCACGAACAGCTCGGTGTCGTCGCTGTCGACCTCGACCTCGACCGCGATCAACGCCGCGAAGACGCACTACTACAGCGTCAACGACAACGGCGTGCAGCAAGCCAACTACGCCAACGACGGCGCCACGGGCACCAACGCCCTCGCCGCCGGCGTGAACGCCAGCGCGGCGGGCGCGAGCAGCGTGGCAGTCGGCGACGGCTCGAACGCGCAGACGGCAGGCGCGGTCGCGATCGGCCAGAACGCCTCGGCAACGGGCGGCAAGGCGGTATCGATCGGCTCCGGCAACACGGCGTCGGGCGACGGCGCGGTCGCGATCGGTGACCCGAACGTGGCGACGGGCACCGGCGCCGTGGCGATGGGTGCGAACAACACGGCGACCGGCGACGGCGCGGTGTCCCTCGGCAACCAGAACACGGCAACCGGCGCCAGCGCGCTGGCCCTCGGCAGCTCGAACCAGGCCACCGCGGACAACACGATCGCGCTGGGCAGCCAGGCCACGGCCGGCGCCACCGGCGCACAGGCCTACGGCTCGGCCGCCAAGGCCACGGCCGCCGACGCGCTCGCCTTCGGCACGAACGCGCAAGCGAACGTCGCGAACTCGATCGCACTCGGCGCGAACTCGGTCACGGCCGCGGCGGTCGGCACCTCGAGCGCCACGATCGGCGGCGTCACGTACCCGTTCGCGGGCGGCTCGCCGGTCGGCGTGGTGAGCGTCGGCGCACCGGGCCAGGAACGCCAGATCACGAACGTCGCCGCCGGCCGGATCTCGGCCACGAGCACGGACGCGATCAACGGCAGCCAGCTGAACGCGACGAACAACGCGATCAACACGCTGTCGACGTCCACCGCGTCGAACGTCGCATCCCTGTCGACCGGCATCAACTCGCTGTCGACCGGCCTGAGCACGACGAACAGCAACGTGGCCTCGCTGTCCACGTCAACCTCGACCGCGATCAACTCGCTGTCGACGGGCCTCAGCACGACGAACAACAACGTCAACTCGCTGTCGACGTCGACTTCGACCGGCATCGGTTCGCTGTCCACCGGCCTGAGCACGACGAACAGCAACGTGGCGTCGCTGTCGACCGGCGTGACGAACATCAACAACCAGTTGAACCAGCTGTCGACGACGCTCAACAACAACACGACGCGTGCGGCGAACAACAACGGCGTCGCCGCCGACCTGAACGGCAAGGGCAACGACCTTCCGGTGGTCACGGCCGGCTCGAACTCGGTGGCGATCGGCGCGGGTTCGAACGACGGCGGCCGCTCGAACGTGGTGTCGGTCGGCAGCGACACGCAGCAGCGCCAGATCACGAACGTCGCGCCGGGTACGCAAGGCACCGACGCGGTGAACGTGAACCAGCTGACGCAGGTGCAGACGACGCTGTCGACGGCACTGTCGGGCCAGCAGGCGCAGATCAACTCGCTGGGTTCGCAACTGCAGCAGACCGACCAGATGGCGAAGCAGGGTATCGCGGCCGTCGGCGCGATGGCGTCGATTCCGCAGCTCGATCGCGACGCCAACTTCGGGATGGGCGTGGGCACGTCGACCTTCCTCGGCCAGAAGGCGATGGCGGTCAACATGCAGGCGCGCATCACGGAGAACCTGAAGGCGTCGATCAACGGCGGTTTCAGCGGCGGTCAGA
This sequence comes from Burkholderia sp. E168m22, assembly GCF_001319805.1. NCBI lineage: Bacteria > Pseudomonadati > Pseudomonadota > Betaproteobacteria > Burkholderiales > Burkholderiaceae > Burkholderia > Burkholderia sp. E168m22. Next base: position 36,068 of record NZ_BBSK01000066.1, on the reverse strand, counting down.
AGGTGATCGGCGCCGGCATGCTGTATCAGTGGAAGTAACGCGTCGCGCCGCCCGGCCGCCCGGCTAGCCAGCCGGACGGCCCGCGGCCCGACGGCAGGACGAGCCCGCTGCGCACCGCGCGGCGGGCCTCGGTCAACCCAAGCTTTAAGGACGTCACCGTGAACAAACTCGCTCTTGCGCTCGCGCTTTCCGCAACGGCCCTCGCCGCGTGCTCGACCGCATCCGGCCCGACCTTCAGCGCCTCCGAACTGCAGCCGCGCGACGGCGTGCGCACCTTCCAGGTGGACTGCCACGGCCTGCTGTCCGGCCCGCAGACCTGCATGAAGGCCGCCCGCAAGATCTGCGGCGACGAGCCCGTGCGCGCCGTCGACTCGGCCCGCGCGCTGCGCGACAAATCCGATCCGGCCACGCTGGTCTTCCAGTGCGGCGCCGCACCGGCCGAAGCGGCTTCGGCCGCCACACCCGCACCCGCCGCCGTGATCGAACGCGTGAACCTGTCCGGCGACGCACTGTTCGCCACCGACCACGCGACGCTCGCACCGACCGCGCGCGAATCGCTGGACCGGCTGCTGAGCGAGCGCGCCGACCGCACGTATTCGCAAGTGACGGTCACCGGCTTCACCGACTCGGTGGGCAGCGACGACTACAACCTCGCGCTGTCGAAGCGCCGCGCCGAATCGGTCGCCGCCTATCTGAAGGCGCACGGGCTGAAGACCGACTCGATCACCGTGTCGGGCCGCGGCAAGGCCGATCCGGTCGCGTCCAACGCGACGCCGGAAGGCCGCGCCAGCAACCGCCGCGTCGAAATCCGGCTGCAGCACTGAGCCGTCCGCGGCCGCCCATGCGGCCGCGCGATCCGGCAGGCCAGCCGCGCCACGCCGGCACGCCACGGGACGCCGCGGGACGACCGGGCGCCGCAACGCCTGCGCCCGCTTCCGTTGGCCGGCGGCTATGTCAAAGTTCGTCACGTCCTGCCAAAACCGGCGGTTTCCATGCCACAATCGCCGCAGACAGTCGCCGGGGCAGCCCGCCCGACGCGCGCCGTCCCAGGCGTGCCCGGCGACACGCCGGAATCCGGCTGCCGCCTTCGCGAATCCCGTCGCCCGGTTCGCGCGCCGCGGTGCCACCGGCGCGAATCCAACCATGACGATCCACGGCGCGCCGCTGCCGGCCAGACGCTCGACGCGATGCCCGGACGCACGACGCCGCAGAGGAAACCAACCGGTGACGGACATCAATGAAGCCGCCGCGGGCGGCACTCGCAAGCAACGGCCGGCGGTCGGCATCTCGCTGTTTGCGCGCGACGGCCAGGCGATCTGGGAAAACGGCATTCACCAGAACATCGCGTTCCTCGCGATGATGCTCAAGCGCTCGGATCGCGTCGGTCCCGTCTATTTCCTGAACGGCGGCGACGCCAACGCGCTGCCCGCCGGCCTCGAACTCGACGGCCTCGACATCCCGCTCGTGAAACCCGCCGACGTCACGCACGAACTCGACGTCGTGATCGAAATGGGCGCGCAGTTGCCGGTCGAATGGCTCAGGCACATGAAAGCGCTCGGCAAGAAGATCGCCGCGTTCTTCTGCGGGCACGTGTATGCGGGCCTGTGCGAAACGCCGATCTTCGGGAAGCCGTCGGGGCACGTGTTCAACGGCGCACCGTTCGACGAAGTGTGGCTGCTGCCGCAATACGACAAGACCGCCGCGCCGATGCTGCGGACGATCCTGCGCGCGCCCGTCCACCTGATGCCGCACATCTGGTCGCCGTACTTCCTCGAGCGCCGCGTGGCCACGCTGGCCGACGAAGGCGCGACGTTCGGCTATCAGCCCGGCCAGCGGCCGTGGAAGCTCGCGATGCTCGAGCCGAACATCTCGGTCGCGAAGTCCTGCCACTACCCGATGCTCGCGTGCGACGCGTTCTACCGCGCGCGGCCTGATGCGGTGCAACACATGTTCGTCGTCAACTCGATGCACATGAAGGAACATCCGACCTTCGTGCACTTCGCGAACAGCCTCGATCTCGTGCGCCAGCACAAGGCGACGTTCGAGCCGCGACTCGACCTGCCGGGCTTCATGGCGCGTCACGCGGATGCGGTCGTGTCGCACCACTGGGAAAACGGGCAGAACTATCTGTATTACGACGTGCTGTACGGCGGCTATCCGCTGATCCACAACTCGACGCTGATCGGCGACGCCGGCTATTACTACCCGGACTTCGACTCGGCTGCCGGCGGCCGCGCGCTGCTCGAAGCGTGGTTGCATCACGACGAACGCCTCGACGACTACCGCGCGAAAGCGGGCCGGCTGCTGCAGTCGGTCTCGATCGACAACCCCGCGAACCTCGACGCGTTCGTCTCGCGTCTGGTCGCCTGAACCGGAGCATACGCATGTCGGACTCCAATGCCCGTCAAGCGCCCGGCGAGGGCAAGCGTCTCGTCGTCGGCGTGTCGCTGTTCGTGCGCGGCGCCGGCCAGTCGCTGTGGGAAAACGGCATTTTCCAGAACTGCCTGCTGCTGATCCTGCTGCTGCGCCAGTCACCGCTCGTCGCGGATGCCGTGATGGTGAACGGCGGCGAACAGGTCGCCGATCCGCAGATGATGCTCGGCGAGTGGAACGTGCCGCTGCTGTCGATGGATGAAGCGCTCGAGCGCTGCGACGTGCTGATCGAAATGAGCGCGCAGTTCGGCGCGGACTACCTGCGCGCGTTTCGCGAACGCGGCGGCAAGGTGGTCACGATGCGGGTCGGCAACGACTACGTGATCGACATCGAGCGCGCGATGTTCGACAAGCCGTCGGGCTTCCTGTTCTCGGGCGCGCCGTACGACGCGGTGTGGACGATCCCCGAGTTCGAGCGCTCGTGCCTGCACTACTACCAGACGGGCCTGCGCGCGCCGGTCACGATCGTCCCGCACATCTGGCATCCGATGCTGTTCGACAAGGCGCGCGCGACGCTCGGCGCCGGTTTGTCGTTCGGCTATCAACCGGCCAAGCCGCGCTGGCGCGTGACGATGTTCGAGCCGAACATCTGCATGGTGAAGACGAGCATCATTCCGATGCTCGTGACCGAGGAAGCGTATCGCGCGAAGCCCGAGTTCCTCGAGTTCGTGCGCGTGTGCAACACGATTCACCTGAAGGAACATCCGACGTTCGTGCACTTCGCGAAGAGCCTCGACATCGTGAACCACGGCATCACGACGTTCGAAAGCCGCTATGCGGTGTACGAGTTCATGGCCGCGTACGGCGATGCGGTGGTGTCGCACACGTGGGAGAACGCGCAGAACTACCTGTACTACGAGCTGCTGTACGGCGACTATCCGCTGATCCACAACTCGCCGTTCCTCGGCAAGGCCGGGTATTTCTATCCGGACTTCGACTGCCAGGCGGGCGGCCGCGCGCTGCTGCAGGCGTTCGCCGAGCACGACGCGAACCTCGACGCGTATCGCGAGCAGTCGAAGCACGTGCTCGACTCGGTCAGCATCTACAACCCCGAGAACGTCGCGGCCTATACGGACGCGATCGCCACCCTCTATCGCGACGCGTGACGCGCCGCCCTTTCCGGACCCTGACCATGAACGCACGCTCGACCCTCACCCGCGCAAAATGGCTGATCGGCTGCGCCGCCGCATCGATCGCGATCGGCGCGCACGCGCAAGCCGCCGGCGAATCGGCCGACACGCTGCTGCGCGACTCCGATGCGGTGTTCAAGCAGCTCGACGCCGGCCAGTACGGGGCGGTATGGAGCGACGCCGCGCCGTTCGTCAAGGCGCGCTTCAAGCAGGATCAGTTCGCCGCGCAGATGCAGCAGGCACGCCAGTCGGTCGGCGCGGTCGGCCATCGCGGCTGGGCGCAGGTCACGCGCATCCGCTACGAGCGGACGACCGGAATGCCCGACGGGCTCTATGCGAACGTCGATTACGCGACGACGCTCACGAGCGGCGCCACGATGTTCGAGAAGCTGAGCTTCCGCCTCGAAACCGACGGCCGCTGGCATCTGACGGGCTACGTGCCGCGTCAGACGCAAAGCGCCGCGCAGTAAGCCACGCACTGCCCGCCCCACGGAGCCGATCCGATGAAACTCAATGTCGCGATAACGATGAACGTGCAGCGCGACGCGACGCAGTCGATCTGGTACAACGGCGCGAACCAGCATTGCGTGTACCTGTACATGCTGCTGAAGCAGTCGCCTTTGATCGGCGAGGTCTGGCTCGCGCACGACGACGGCATCACCGAGTATCCGCAGGCGCTGATGATGGACGCGTTCGGCGACGCGCTGCGGCCGCTGTCGGCCGTCGTTCACCAGACCGACCTGCTGATCGAGATGAACGCGTTCATCGACCCGTCGCACACGGACGTCATGCGCCAGCGCGGCGGCAAGTGCGTGTCGTATCGCTTCGGCAACGACTACGTGATCGCGGTCGAGACGATCAACTTCGAGAAGAACGACTGGCGGCCGAACCCGCACCGCGTGCAGTTCGACGAGATCTGGACCAATCCGCAGCACATGCACACGTGCGCCGCGTATTTCCAGGCCGTGTACCGTGCCCCGGTGATCGAGCTGCCACATATCTGGTCGCCGTATTTCATCGAGCGCAGCCTCGACGCCGATCCTGAACTGAAGGCCCGCTTCGGCTATCGCAACCACGGCCCGGCCAAGCGCATCGCGTTCTTCGAGCCGAACCTGAACGTCGTGAAGAGCGCGATCGTGCCGATGCTCGCCGCGAACGCGTGCTACGTCGAGCATCCGGAGCTCGTCGAGCACGTGTACATGACCAACACGTTCGACAAGAAGGAAAACGTCGCCTTCAAGCATCTCGCGCTCGGGCTCGAGATGGTGCGCGACGGCAAGGCCACCGCCGACGTGCGCGCGCCGTTCGTCGCATGGGCCGCGCATCACACCGACATCGTGGTGTCGCACCACTGGGAAAACGGCCTGAACTACCTGCTGTACGACGCGCTGTACGGCAACTATCCGCTCGTGCACAACTCGCCGTTCCTGCGCGACGTCGGCTACTACTATCCGGACTTCGAGATCTTCGATGCGGCGCGCGCGATCGCGACCGCTGCGCAGACGCACGACGCGCGGCTCGACGACTACGCGGCCGCCGCCCGCCGCTGCCTGCATCAGGTCGACACGCTCGCCGAGCACAACGTGCGCGCGTATTCCTCGCAGATTCAGCATCTGTTCGCCGACCGCCCGCTCAGCTGATTGCCTTCGCACGCGCCCCAGCCCATGAATCAGACCGTCCGCAATTTCGTCGTGATCGATTCGATCCACGGCCCGTTCGTCATCAACCGGCATTGCGCGTTGCAGGCCGAGGCGCTGATCAAGACCGGCCGGCCGCATATCCAGGGCGAACTCGACACGATCCTGCAGGTGATCGACCAGTTGCCCGACGGCGCGATCGCGGTGGACGGCGGCGCGAACGCGGGGCTGGTGTGCGTGCCGATCGCGCACCGGCTACGCGAGCGCGGCGGCCGCGTCTATGCGTTCGAGCCGCAACGCACGCTGTTTCACGCGCTCGGCGGCACCGTCGCGCTCAACCAGCTCGACAATCTCCATCTGCTGAACATGGGGCTGGCCGCCGCCAACGGCACGATGAAAGTGCCCGACGTCGACTACGGACAGGATGCCGACTTCGGGCAGGTCTCGCTCGTCGATGCGCAAGCCTCCGGCGGCACGCCGACGCCGGTCGTCCGGCTCGATTCGCTTGGCCTGCCGCGGCTGGATTTCCTGAAACTCGACATCGAAGGAATGGAGATCGACGCGCTGCGCGGCGCGCGGCGGCTGATCGAGACGCATCTGCCGTGGTGCTGGATCGAATACTGGAAAGTCGGCGAGGCGCGGATCATCGACACGTTCGCCGGTCTCGACTACACGTTCTACCGGATCGACGGGCTGAACATGCTGTGCGTGCCGAACCCGCGCTGGGACCGGCAGCGCCTGTTCATCACCGGCGAACCGCTCGCCGTCGGCTCGACGGCCGAACGCGGCACGGATTCCGCGACGGCCGCGCCCACCGACGCCGACGCCCCCGAAACGAACTGGAACCGCGCGCTCGACCACGAATCGCGCGGCGAGTGGGGGCATGCGATCGACCGCTGGCAACACGCACGCGGCCGCGGGCTCGACGACGATGCGATCGCGCTACAGCTCGCGTCGTGCTACGGCTTTGCCGGCACACCCGAGGCCGGCCTCGCGGCGCTCGACCATTTCGGCGATCCGGCCGCGCTGCCCGACGCGGCGCGCGGGCGCATCCAGCTGGCGCGCTCGGCACTGCTGCTGCGCGCCGGCCGGCGCGACGAGGCCGCACGCGCGACCATCGACAGCGAAAACGTGCTGACGGCCGCGCAATTCGGGCTGCCGACGGAACGGCTCTACCAGGGTCAGCCGCTGCACGGCAAGCGGCTGCTGATCCTCAGCTACGGCGGGGTCGGCGATCAGCTTCAGTACGCGCGCTATCTGCATGCGCTCGACGCGCTCGGCTGCGCCGGCGTGACCGTGATCGTACCCGACGCGCTGACGGGCCTGCTGCGCGAGACGTTCCCGCGCATCGAATTCGTCGGCGCGCACGGCGCGTGGGTCGACACGTCGCAGCTCGCCCACGACTACTGGTGCTCGTTCCTGATGCTCGCCGCGCTGTTCGGTTACGCGCCGACGCCGGAAGGCATGCCGGCCCCGTACCTGACGTGCCCGCCCGCGCATGCGGCCGCGTGGCGCGAGCGCGTATCGCACGACGGCCATGCACCCGGCACGCGTCGCATCGGGCTGAACTGGCGCGGACGCGACGAAAGCGATGCGCGCTTCCATCGTGCGGCCAGCCTGCGCGATTTCGCGCCGCTCGCGCGGATGCACGGCTACGCCGCGTACTGTCTCAATCGCGATCTGTCCGCGCAATCCGAGCAATCGGACCTGCCGGTCACCTTCCCGCATCACGCGATCGGCGATTTCGGCGATCTTGCCGCGCTGATGCTCGCGATGGACGCCGTCGTGACCACCTGCACCGCCCACATCCATCTCGCCGGCGCACTCGGCGTGCCGGCCGTGCTGCTGCTCAGCCCGAAAGCGGACGCGCGCTGGGAAACCGGCTCGCGCACCGCGCTCTACCCCGGCATCCGGATCGTGCGCGCCGCGCACGTCGGTCGATGGGACGATGCGATCGACCGCGCGATGGCGCTGGTGCTCGGCGGTTTCGGGAAGGATTGAGATTCGACGGCCGCGCGAGCGGGCCGCGGTACCGGGCCCGCACCCGCGCCGGTTGCGTTACACCAGCACCCGATCGCCGCTTTGCGCGGCGAACGCGCGGCCATGCCGCCGCCCCATGCGCGCCAGCAGCACGAAGCAACGGGCCGCTGGCCGGCCTGCGCCGCCCGATTGCCTGACGAGGCTGTCGGATACGCCGCGCGCGATCGCCGACTCGTCGCCGCACGCACCGGCGATGACGCCCGCGTAATAGTGCCGGGCCGCCAGCTCGCGGCCGCCCGCGTCGAGCGGGCTCATCCGCTGAATGCGGCGCGCGACGGTCGTCAGGCCATCGAGATAGGGCGCGACATCGATCGGCGCATCGGTCGACTCGGCGCCCAGTTGCCACAGCATGTCGGCCAGCTCGGCGAGCGCGACCAGGTCGCGCACATCGGTCGCCTGCGTGCCCGTTCCGCCTCCGGCTTTCGTCCCCGCCATGCCCACGTCCCCTTTGCGATTCGTCCCAACCGCGACACGCACCCGGCGCGCCGCCCTGCCCGCTTCAGCACTCACGCCGCCGCCGGCGACCGCCATGAAAAGCGGATGCCCTGCGCCCACGCGACGCCGGCATCCACGATGATCTGCCGGTCGGTCTCGCTTTCCACGCCTTCGACGACGACGTGCCGCGCCCCTTCATGCGCAAATGCGATCAGCCGGCGAAACTGGTAACGCCCGATCGCGTTGCGCTTGATCAGCGACAGGACCGACCGGTCGAGCTTCACGATGTCGGGGTTGCCGACCACCAGATTGTTCAACGCGCTGAAACCGACGCCGAAATCGTCGATCGCGATCCGGCATCCGGCTTGCCGGAAGCGGTTCACGAACGACCGGCCCGCGACGGGGTTCAGCGGCCCCGTCTCCGTGATCTCGATCACCAGCCGCGCCGCCACCGACGGCTCGCGCTCGAGCCGCCTGAAAATCGCCAGCCACGCGTCGTCGACCACCGCGCTTGCCGCCGCGACGTTGCAACCGTACACGGCAGCCGGATCGGCGCGCAGCGCATCGATCGTGCGGCCGACCACCAGCCGGTCGAACCAGCGCATCAGTCCAAGCGCTTCCAGCCGCGGCAGGAAGGCGAGCGGCGGCAGTGCATCGCGCTCGCCCCACCGCAGCCGCGCGAGGCATTCCTGGTACAGCACGCCACCCGACAGGTCGGCGCGGCACACGGGCTCGTGCGCGAATCCGAGCCGGCTTTCGACGAAACTGCGTACCGACGCAAGATCGCGATGATCGTCCGGCGCGCCGAACACGAGATCGATTTCGTCGCGATTCGTTTTCCGATTCGCCTCCTGGCGAGCTTCGACCGCATTCATCCGGCGCTCCGGCAAATGGCGAGCCGCCGATCACGGCTCGACCTCAATACATATGCGGAACGAGCCCACCTCGACGCGCTCCGCCGCCTACCCGGCCCATCCTGTCATGTCGATTTTTTCCGGGGGCGTACTGTTCGCTTCGGCGCGCCGTCAAATTCGATATTTTTACGATATTCGGTTACTTGAAATACACCATGCGTGCGCGATGCCGACAGTGCGACAGGTTACACAACGCAAATTACGAAAACCATCAATCCGAATCGTTTATCTTTTTCATCTAAACAGTTTTATCTGAATCACCCCCTCCCGGATTTGCTGGTCGCGCGAAGCGGGATATCGCCAATTGATCAGATAAATACCACACCGCAAAGTGCCGTACGCATTCGACATGCCGGGTTGAAACACCGGCCCTCCACACATGCCGTCACCTGCGGAAAACCTGCTGCCGCGCGTGATTCGATCACCGCAGCATTCAATTTTCTCGTTTCAAACGATATTATGAAATTCCGAAACGGAATCAAGCCTCATTTAATCAATAATACCAACTTCAATTATATGAAGATTATAAATTGAACCATATTTAACAATCTTTCCGACTTGTTAACCTATAAACTTGTTTTTGACGGACTTCCCTCGGAGCCGTCAATTTCGTGCCTTCCAAAACCGTCGAGCTCATCGGGTTCGGCGGTTTCTTTTTTAACGGCATGATTTCGTCAGACATGAGGGCGGGACAAACCCGACGGCGGCCGGCGGCGCACCGAACGTGCGCCGCGGAACATCGACCTCATCAGGCGACCGTCGCGCCGATCAGGTTCGCGAGCAGCGCGTCGTACTCGGCGACGAGCGCCGGATTCGCCGACGTGTAACGGCCGAGAATTTCGCGCTGGCGCCGCGCATACCCTTGCCAGTCGTCGTCGTGCGTGTGCAGCGCGCGCAGCAGCGCATCGGCGCCCTGCTGCACGTCGTTGTCCGGATAGTAGTAGCCGAGATCGGGCGCGAGGCTCGCGTTGTGCACGAGCGGATAGCCCTGCCAGCACACGTCGAAATAGAAATAGTTCAGCGGGTTCGACCATTGGTGCGACACGACGATATCGGTCAGGTCAGCCAGGAACAGCGGCGTATCGAAGCGCCCGACGAAGCTGGCCTTGCCCGCGCGCACGATGTCCAGGTAGTTCATCAGCATCACGAACTCGGGGCTGTCGTGCGCGAGGCGATCGGCGTTCGTCACGTGCGTGAAGCAGATCGCGTCGGGGTCGCGGCGATACGCTTCGTCGATGATCAGCATCGGATACACGCAGAACTTCACGACGTCGTGGTTCGGCTCCATCACCGTGAGCCGCTTGCCGGGCTCGCTGCGCGGCCGGTATTCGCCGTGCTCGGGCAGCGACCGCGCGCGTTCGGTGAGGAACATCGGGTCCCACACGAACGGCACGACACGCCCCGGGCAGCGGCGCAGCGACTGCAGGAACGGCAGCGACGACGGCGCGATCTGCGGAATCGCCCACACCTCGTCGTAGCCGCGGTTGATGAACAGCGAATCCCACAGCCGGCGGCCGAACAGCATCGACTCCATCGCGTTGATGTACTCGACGCCGCAGCAATAGCTGACCAGCTTCACGCCGCGCGCTTTCAGGTAGGCCGTCTGCTCGCCGTCGATCTGCCCGCCGAGTTCGATCACCACGTCGAGCGCGTCCTTCATGTCGGCGAACGCGCGCGTGTCGAACACGTTGCGATCCCACGGCAGGGCGTCGGTCAGCGGCACGTCGGTCGTGTTGACCAGCGTCACGCGGTAGCCGTGCGGCGACGCCATCAGCAGCTTCGCGAGGAACAGCGCGTTCTGCTTGATGCCGTTGATCCACAGGCTTTCGTCGGGGGCACGCAATCCGATCGTGATACCGATGCGCAGGCCGGTCAGGACAGGAGACGTCATCGTCGGCAGGATGGAAGGTTGAACGGGAATGGCATGGCGCAGTGTAGCGCTTGACGCGCCGCCCGCGTCAAGCGGCGGCGATCCGGCATTCTAGCGGAGCGCCGGCCGCACACTGTCAGGGATGGTCAGCGGCCGCCCCGGCCGGGCCAATCCGCCCGATCGTTATGCGATACTCGTGCCGCCCGGCGGCCGGCTTTCTCGGCGCGTTCGGGCGCGCAGCACACGACCTCGCCGCACCACGATCAAGACCAAGGCACACAAAGCATGGAACATGATGCCGCGCAAGGCTTCCAGACCCTCCACGACGAACCGGGGCGGCGCTCGCGGGTCAGCGTATCCGGATGGCGGGCCGAGCTGAAGCGCATCCCGCGGATCGTGTGCGCGCTTCCCGGCGTTCGGAGCGCGCGATGATCGTCCTCAGTCATTTCAGCCAGCACGCGCCAGCCAGCCTCGAGAACCACCGCTGGTACGCGCAGGGGCACGGCTATCGTCACGAGATCGTCGATGCATCCGGCATGCCGCAGGCGCTGCCGCTGCGCCCGCTGCATCGCTACGAATCTCTGCTGCACGTGCTGCGCGGCGCGCAACCCGACGAACTGGTGCTGCTGCTCAGCGAAGATGCGGCGATCATCGAGCCCGTCGCGCTCGACCGCCTGATGACTGGGCGCGACATGCTGCTGGTCGACGCGTTCGCGTCGCCGCTGCCGCAAGTCGACGTGCAGATCTGGCGCAACACGCCGGACGTGCGTGCGATCGTGATGCGGCTCGCGCAGCGCTGCAAGCTCGGCAGCGAGCCGAGGCTGACGTCGGAAGCCGCGCTGTTCGCGGAGCTCGATACGCATCGCTACATGACGCCGATCGACGGGCTGTATGCGGTCATGCCGTCCGGCCCCGACCTCGATCCGATGTGGAGCCGCGAGCCGACGTTCGCGATCAGCCTCGACGACACGCCGCACGATCCCGAACGCAAAGGCGCGACGCCGCGCTTTCGCGACACGCTCGTCGCGTACGTCAACCGATGCCGCGCCGCCGGCCGGCCGCTGTTCACGTTCGATCACGCGGCCGCAGCACCGGACGAAGCCGCCGAGCGCAGCACGTACAACCCCGGCCGGCCGATCGCATTGATGATGCTGTACACGCCGAACATCGGCAGCTATGCACGCGTCGCCGAACGGAATTTCCGGCGCTACTGCGACGCGCACGGCTACACGCTGTACGTGCATCGCGACATCCCCGCCGAGATCGGGCTGAACGCGACGGGCAACTGGTTCAAGCCGTGGCTGCTGCACGCCTACCTGCAGCACCATGAATGGGTCGTGTGGCTCGACGCCGACGTGCTGATCGCGAACCAGCAGCAACCGCTGGCGCCGCTGCTCGAAGGACGCGACTGGCTGCTCGCACAGGATATCGGCCAATGGGCGTTCAATTCCGGCGTGATGGCGTTTCGCCGCACCGAACGCAACGACGCGATGCTGCGCGACCTGATGACGACGATTGCCGCGCTGCACGACCGGTCGAGCGTCTATGCGAGCGACGGCGACCAGTTGCATTTCATTCGCGCGATGGAGCGCGACGGCCAGTTGCAACGCGAAGGCGTGACCGACCTCGTCAGCCTCAACACGCCGTGGCTGTTTCGCCGCGCGGACAGCTACATCGTGCATTACTACGGCATGTGGTCCGCGATGCGTGCGCTGATGATGGCGCATGACGACGGGCTGCTGCCCTGACACCAGCGCCGCCATACCCTCGACGCACAAACACGACGCGCCGGCCGGATTCAACCGGACGGCGCGTCGTCGCATCAGGTGCCGTCGTCAGATCGCCGCGATCGTCGGCGCCACGGCCGCCGGGTCGGTGATGCTCGGCTTGCCGGTCTCGACGTGCCCCGCGATGCGGCGCGTCCAGCCGGCATTGCCCGCCACCGCGAACTGCAGGTCGTACCAGTGGCTGCTGCACGACAGGTCCCAATGCGCTTCGATGCGCTGCCCGGCCGGGACCGTCAGCGTGCGCGCCGCGCCGCCGTACGCGACATCGGTCGCCGTGACCGTGAGCGGGCCGGTGCCCGCATTGGCGATCGTCACGTACACGTCGCCGTTTGCGGTGTCGTAGCACGGCGTGATTTCAGGCTTGGCCGCGGCATCCGCCGCCGCCGACCCCGCGAAGCGCCGGAAATAGCCGTTCGGCCCCCACACGCTCACCAGATAGTTGCCGTTCGCATCGAGCGCCCACGTATCGGTCAGCTGCTTGCCGGCTTCGACCGTATAGCGGCGCGGCATCGCGGTCGGGTCACCCGTATAGACCCAGAAGTGCGCGCCCTGCGTGCCGGTATTCGCGAACGTCAGCGCATAGCCTTGCGCCTGAAGCTGGCCGGTGACGTGCAGTTCGTACGGCAGCGCGCGCGCCGGCCGCGTACCGGGTTCCTGCGCGGTCACGACCTGCTGCGCGGTGCTGGCCGGCGCGGTCTGCGACGACGCACGCGAGCATTGCAGGTCCGCCTGCGCGACGTACGCCTGCGTATTCGGCAGGGTCGGCAGCGTCGCATCCGATTTCGAGAAGTCGAGCGCCGACGTCAGGTCGCCGCAGATCGCGCGGCGCCACGGCGAGATGTTGGTCTCCATCACGCCGAAGCGCTTTTCGATGAATTGCAGCACCGACGTGTGATCGAACACCTGCGAGCAGACGAAGCCGCCCTTCGACCACGGCGACACGACGAACATCGGCACGCGCGGGCCGAGGCCGTACGGCAGGTTGTCGGCCGTATAGGTGCCGGCTTGCGTCGCGGTCACGACGTTGTGCCGCTCGAGCGACACGTCGACGGTACTCATGCCCGAGCCCGGCAGCGTCGGCGCCGACGGCGGCACGACATGGTCGAAGAAGCCGTCGTTCTCGTCGTACATGATCAGCAGGACGGTCTTGCTCCACACGTCCGGGTTGGACGTCAGCGCATCGAGGATCGTCGACAGGTAGTACGCGCCGTACAGCGGCGTGAACTTCGGATGCTCCGAATACGCGGCGGGCGGCAGCAGCCACGACACCTGCGGCAGCGTATTCGCCTGTACGTCGGCCTTCAACTGCGTGATCGGGCGCGTACTCATTCCGCGCGTCTGCAGCGACGAACCGGCCGGCGCATTCACGAAGTTGTTGAAGCACGCCAGCATGTTCGTGCCGTAGTTGCCGGTGAAGTTGTCGAACCCGGTGCCCTGCTGGTAGATCTGCCACGAGATGCCGGCTTGTTCGAGCCGTTCCGGGTAGGTCGTCCAGCTGAAAGGCGGCAACTGGATCTTGTCGAACTGGTTGTCGATGTAGTCGGTGTTGTCGAGCAGCGGGCCGCCGCCCGTGCCGAGCGGATCGACCATGCCCGTCATCAGGTACATGCGGTTCGGGTGCGTGTTGCCCGGGATCGAGCAGAAGTAGTTGTCGCACACCGTGAACGCATCCGCGAGCGCGTAGTGGAACGGGATGTCGTCGCGAACGTGATAGCCCATCGTCATGTTCGACTTCTGCACGGCCCACTGATCCGCGCGGCCGTTGTCGATCGCGCCATGGGTGGTCGCCCAGGTATGCGGCAGGCCGCCGATACATTGCGCGTTGACGCCCGGATTGGTCGTGTCGTAGCGGAACGGCGCGATCACGCTCGACTTGTCCTCCTGGCGCGGCTGGAACCACACCGGCTTGCCGTTCGGCAGCGTGACCGGGAAGCGGTCGTTGTAGCCGCGCACGCCGCTCAGGTGTCCGAGATAGTGGTCGAACGAGCGGTTCTCCTGCATGAACACGACGATGTGCTGCACGTCCTGGATCGTGCCCGTCACGGTGTTCGGCTCGATCGCCAGCGCCTTGCGGATCGATTCCGGCAGCAGTGCGGTGGCGGCGGTCGCGCCGGCGAGGCCGGCCGAGAACTTCAGAAAATCGCGTCGCGAATGAGTGGCCATGCTGGTTGCTCTTGATGGGTTTTCTGGTGGAAACGGCCGGTATCAGGAAGCGGGCGACGACGCAGGCGCGGTGAAGCCGGGCGGGCAGCGCATCTGCGCGGTGGCGACCACCGCACCGCCGCACGCGGCCTTCTGCTGCGCGACGGGCGCGGCGGGTGCGGTCAGGTCGTCGTTGCAGGCGCCGAGGACGGCGGTCAGCGCGATCAGGCCGACGACCGCGAAAGGCCGTAGGGCCGACGTTCGCATAACGGTTCTCCGTGAGGATGATGACGTGACGCGGACGCGACGCCGCGCCGGTCATATCGACGCCGAGATGCTATGTTCGACTTGTTACACGACGGTGTCGAGGGGCGGGAAGATGGAGGTGCGCACTGCGCGTGGCACGCGATGGTGTGGCAGGAACGGCGAAGATCGTAAGGCCTTCGAAAGATGTATGTTGCTTAGGCGTATAGCTTCTTCGCGTGTTGTCGATATCGAAGCCGCATCGCCGCGGCCACGGCCACGGGCGTACGGAAAATTACGAAGCGCTTTCTTGCGGGCCTGCCGCCACGGCAACCGGCCCACGTACAGCAACAAGGTCCGCTCAGCCTTCCGCCATCATCAGCAACTGCGCGCCGTCCGCGACCTGATCGCCGACACCGTACAGCACGTCAGCGACGACGCCCGCGCTCGGCGCGCCGATCGTGTGCTCCATCTTCATCGCCTCCATCACGATCAGCGGCGTACCGGCTTCGACCTTCTGCCCCGGCTCGACCAGCACCGCGATCACCTTGCCGGGCATCGGCGCGGTCAGGCGGCCACCGCCCTGCTCCGCGTCGCCCGCATGCGCGAGCAGGTTGCGCCATTCGAACGTTTCGGCCGCACCCTGCGTGAACACATGGAACGTGTCGCCGTCCGCATACACGCGGCCGCTGCTGCGCACGCCGCCAAGCGTCACGTCGAAATCGAGCGGCGTGGCGCCGCGCGTCCACGCGAACGGTTGCGCGGCCGCGTCGCCGATCGCGATGCGCGTGCCGGTGCCGTCGTCCTCGTACGTGACCGTCACGTCGGCTTCGCGATCGGTCGCATGCCATTCGAGCGTGCGGCGATAGCCGCCGTTCAGCCGCCAGTCCGGCAGCGAACTCCACGGCGACGCGCTTTCCTGCGCGGCGGCGCGTTCGCGCGCAAGCAGTGCCGCACAGGCGAGTGCAAGCGTCGCACGCGGCGGCTGTTGCGGCGCGAACAGCGCATCGTGGTTGCGCTCGATCAGGCCCGTGTCGAGATCGGCGATCGCGAACGGCTCGCACGCAACGATCCGCTGCAGGAACGCGGCGTTGGTATGCAGGCCGACCACTTCGCACGCGCGCAGCGCACGCAGCATCAGGCCCAGCGCTTCCGCACGATCCGCGCCGTGGACGATCAGCTTCGCGATCATCGGATCGTAGAACGGCGTGATCGCATCGCCTTCGCGTACGCCGCTGTCGACGCGCACCGACGCCCCGATGTCGAACTCGACGCCTGCCGGCAACCGCAAATGCTTCAGCGTGCCCGTCGACGGCAGAAAGCCGCGCGCCGGATTCTCCGCGTAAAGGCGCGCTTCGAGCGCATGGCCCTGCACGCGCAGTTCCTCCTGCTTCAGCGGCAGCGGCTCGCCCGCCGCGACGCGCAGTTGCCATTCGACGAGATCCAGCCCCGTGACCATCTCGGTCACCGGGTGCTCGACCTGCAGGCGCGTGTTCATTTCCATGAAGTAGAACGCTTCGCCCGTCATGATGAATTCGACGGTGCCCGCGCCGACATAGCCGACCGCGCGCGCGGCCGCGACGGCCGCTTCGCCCATCGCCTGGCGCACGTCCTCATGCAGGCCCGGCGCCGGCGCTTCCTCGAGCACCTTCTGGTGACGGCGCTGCACCGAGCAATCGCGATCGAACAGGTACACGGTATTGCCGTGCGTGTCGCCAAACACCTGCACCTCGACGTGACGCGGGCGCGTCAGGTATTTCTCGATCAGCACACGATCGTTGCCGAAGCTGCTTGCCGCTTCGCGCTGGCACGATGCAAGCGCCGCGGGAAAGTCCTCGGAGCGCTCGACCACGCGCATCCCCTTGCCGCCGCCGCCCGCGCTGGCTTTCAGCAGCACCGGATAGCCGATCTGATCAGCCTCGCGATGCAGGTTGGCCGCGTCCTGGTCGTCGCCGTGATAGCCGGGCACGAGCGGCACGGCGGCCGCGTGCATCAGCGCCTTCGCGGCGGCCTTCGATCCCATCGCCGCGATCGCGTCGACCGGCGGCCCGATGAACACGATACCGGCCGCTTCGCACGCTTGCGCGAAATCTTCGTTCTCCGACAGAAAACCGTAGCCGGGGTGAATCGCCTGCGCGCCGGTCGCGCGCGCGGCTTCGATGATGCGCTCGATGCGCAAGTAGCTGTCTGCCGCGACCGAGCCGCCGATGTGCACGGCCTCGTCGCACGCGGCCACGTGTTTCGCGTTCGCATCCGCGTCGGAATAGACGGCGACGCTCGCGATCCCGAGACGTTTGCACGTCGCGGCGACGCGGCACGCGATTTCGCCGCGGTTGGCGATCAGAATCTTGTCGAACATGGCTTCGATGTCGTCCGGAAGGTTGAGGTCACGCGATCATTCACGCCACGACGGCGTGCGCTTTTCGAGGAAGGATGCGATCCCTTCGCGCGCTTCCGCGCCGGCACGGGTCTTCGCGATCCACTCGGCGGTCTGCTCGATCAGCGTCGCGTCGAGCGCGCGGCCGGCCACGTCGGCGACGAGCCGCTTGCACGCCTTCACCGCGTCGGGGCCGTTCGCGACCAGCGTCGCCGCCAGCTTCGCGACCGTTTCGTCGAGCGCGTCGGCCGGCACCGCATCGTGAATGAACCCGAGCGACGCGGCACGCGTGCTGTCGAACACCTCGGCCGTCGTGAAGTAGCGCCGCGCCGCACGTTCGCCCATCGCCCGCACGACATACGGCGCGATCGTCGCGGGAATCAGCCCGAGCCGCGCTTCCGACAGGCAGAACTTCACGCCGTCGGCGGCAATCGCGATGTCGGCCGCCGCGACGAGGCCCACGCCGCCCGCATACGCGTCGCCATGCACGCGCGCGATCACCGGCTTGCCGCAGCGATAAATCGCTTCGAGCATGCGCGCGAGCTTGCGCGCATCGGCGCGGTTCTCGTCGTCCGAGTAGCCGGCCATCTTCTTCATCCAGTTCAGGTCCGCGCCCGCGCAGAATGCGGCGCCTTCCGCGGCCAGCACGATCGCGCGCACGCCTTCGTGCGCATCGAGCCATTCGAACGCGGTGGTCAGCTCGGCGATCGTCGTCTCGTTGAACGCGTTGCGCACGTCGGGACGCGCGAGCGTGACGGTCGCCACGCGGCCGGCTTCGCTTACCTTGATCGTTTCGTATCGCATCGGTCAGTCCTCCCGGGCGTTACATGCGGAACACGCCGAAGCGCGTGTCGTCGATCGGCGCGTTCATCGACGCGGCCAGGCCGAGCCCGAGCACGTCGCGCGTCTGCGCGGGATCGATCACGCCGTCGTCCCACAGCCGCGCGCTCGCGTAATACGGATGGCCCTGGCGCTCGTACTGGTCGCGAATCGGCTGCTTGAACGCGTCCTCTTCCTCGGCCGACCACGACCCGCCCTTCGCCTCGATGCCATCGCGACGCACGGTCGCGAGCACCGATGCGGCCTGCTCGCCGCCCATCACGGAGATCCGTGCATTCGGCCACATCCACAGGAAACGCGGGCCGAACGCGCGGCCGCACATCCCGTAGTTGCCGGCGCCGAACGAGCCGCCGATGATCACCGTGAACTTCGGCACCTTCGCGTTCGACACGGCCGTCACCATCTTCGCGCCATGCCGCGCGATGCCTTCGTTCTCGTACTTGCGCCCGACCATGAAGCCCGTGATGTTCTGCAGGAATACGAGCGGGATCTTGCGCTGGCAGCACAGCTCGATGAAATGCGCGCCCTTCACCGCCGATTCGGAGAACAGGATGCCGTTGTTCGCGACGATCCCGACCGGATGGCCCCAGATGTGCGCGAAGCCCGTGACGAGCGTCGTGCCGAAGCGCGCCTTGAATTCGTCGAATTCCGAATCGTCGACGATGCGCGCGATCACCTCGCGCACGTCGAACGGCTTGCGCGTATCGACCGGAATCACGCCGTACAGGCTCTTCGCGTCGTAGCGCGGCGGCTTCGGCTCGCGCAGCGCGAGCGGCGGCGCGATCTTCGGCGCGAGGTGACCGACGATGTTGCGCGCGATCGACAGCGCATGCGCGTCGTTCTGCGCGAGATGGTCGGCCACGCCCGACAGGCGCGTATGCACGTCGCCGCCGCCGAGATCCTCGGCGCTCACTTCCTCGCCGGTCGCGGCCTTCACGAGCGGCGGCCCGCCGAGGAAAATCGTGCCCTGGTCCTTCACGATGATCGACTCGTCGCTCATCGCCGGCACGTATGCGCCGCCGGCCGTGCACGAGCCCATCACGACGGCGATCTGCGCGATCCCCGCCGCCGACATCGTCGCCTGGTTGAAGAAGATGCGGCCGAAGTGGTCGCGATCGGGAAACACGTCGTCCTGGTTCGGCAAGTTCGCGCCGCCCGAGTCGACGAGGTACACGCACGGCAGCCGGTTTTCCGCGGCGATTTCCTGCGCGCGTACGTGCTTCTTCACTGTGACCGGGTAGTAGGTGCCGCCCTTGACCGTCGCGTCGTTGCACACGATCACGCATTCGCGGCCGGCGATGCGCCCGATCCCGGTGATGACGCCCGCGCCCGGCGCGTCGTCGTTGTACATGCCGTTCGCCGCGAGTTGCGAGAACTCGAGGAACGGCGCGCCCGGATCGAGCAGTTGCGCGATGCGATCGCGCGGCAGCAGCTTGCCGCGCGACAGGTGCTTGTCGCGCGCGGCCTGGCCGCCGCCCTGCGCGAGCTGTTCGATCTTCACGCGCAGGTCGGCGACGACCGCCTCGAGCGCCGCGGCATTCGCGCGGAAGTCTTCCGAACGCGGGTTCAGTTTCGATTCGATGATCGGCATCGACGGGGCTCCGTTCCGTGACGTGGGGCGTTACATCGTTTCCGCGAACAGCTCGCGGCCGATCAGCATCCGGCGGATCTCACTCGTGCCGGCACCGATCTCGTAGAGCTTCGCATCGCGCCACAGGCGGCCGACCGGGTATTCGTTGATGTAGCCGTTGCCGCCGAGGATCTGGATCGCCTCGCCAGCCATCCACGTCGCCTTCTCGGCCGTGTAGAGGATCACGCCCGCGCAGTCCTTGCGCACCTGGCGAATGTGGTCGCTGCCCGCCGAGTCGAGATGGCGGCCGACCGCATACAGGTACGCGCGGCACGCCTGGAACGTCGTGTACATGTCGGCGACCTTGCCCTGGATCAGCTGGAATTCGCCGATCGCCTGGCCGAACTGCTTGCGGTCGTGGATGTACGGCACGACCGCGTCGAGACACGCGGCCATGATGCCCGTCGGCCCACCCGACAGCACCGCGCGCTCGTAGTCGAGGCCGCTCATCAGCACCTTCACGCCGCCGTTCAACTGGCCGAGGATGTTCTCTTCCGGCACCTCGACGTCCTGGAACACCAGCTCGCCCGTGTGCGAACCGCGCATGCCGAGCTTGTCGAGCTTCTGCGCGACCGAGAAGCCCTTCATCCCCTTCTCGACAATGAAGGCGGTGATGCCGCGCGGGCCGGCTTCGATATCGGTCTTCGCGTAGACGACCAGCGTGTCGCAATCGGGGCCGTTGGTGATCCACATCTTCGTACCGTTGAGCACGTAGCGGTCGCCGCGCTTGTCCGCGCGCAGCTTCATGCTGACGACGTCGGAGCCGGCGTTCGGCTCGCTCATCGCGAGCGCGCCGATGTGTTCGCCCGACACGAGCTTCGGCAGGTATTTCTGCTTTTGCGCTTCGGTGCCGTTGCGGTGGATCTGGTTCACGCACAGGTTCGAGTGCGCGCCGTACGACAGGCCGATCGACGCCGACGCGCGCGAGATCTCCTCCATCGCGACCATGTGCGCGGTGTAGCCCATGTTCGCGCCGCCGTATTCCTCGGAGACGGTCATGCCGAGCACGCCGAGATCGCCGAACTTCTTCCACAGATCCATCGGGAACTGGTCGGTGCGGTCGACCTCCGCCGCGCGCGGCGTGATTTCCTTCGCCGCAAACGTCGCGACGGCGTCGCGCAGCATCTCGATGTCTTCACCGAGCATGAATTGCACGCCGGGCAGGTTGATCATGTCTCCTCCGTCTCCAGAAAGTGTGTCGCACTCACCGATTTCTGAGTTTCGCTCAAATCGAATGAATACGTCGATTCATTGACCAATACAGCGGAAATTTTGCACAGTTTCGCGCCTCGCCCGGTTCGGCGTCAATAGTTTTCTGAGTGATACTCAGATATGATGCGAGCATGACAGCCGCTCCCGCCGACACCATGACCGCCACCGCCAAAGCCGACCGCGCCGACTCGTCGCGCGCACCCGCCGGCCGCAAATCCCAGCAGCGCGTGCAGGACATCCTGCGCGCCGGCCGTGAAGTGTTCGCCGAAAAAGGTTACGAGCATGCGACGGCCGCCGAGATCGCGCAGCGCGTGGGGGTATCGGAGGCGACGGTGTTCAGCTATTTCCGCGGCAAACGCGAGCTGTGCGCGCGCGTGATCGCCGACTGGTACGACGAAATCATCGCCGCGTTCGAACACGGGATGCCGCGGGAGGCGTCGGTGCAGCAGCAGTTCGCGTTCATCGTGCGCACCCACCTGCGGCTGATGCTCGTGAACGGCACGGGGCTGTGCGCGCTGGTGCTGTCGGAAGGCCGCGCGAAGCAGCATGCGCTGAGCGACGAGCTCACCGCGCTGCAACGCCGCTACACGGCGCCGCTGATGGACGTGCTCGCACGCGGCCAGGCGGCCGGGCAGGTTCGCGCGGATCTGCCGCTGAGCCTGCTGCGCTCGATGGTGTTCGGGCCGATGGAGCACGTGCTGTGGGATGCGATCCTCGGGCACCGCAAGCTCGATACGGAAACGACGGCCACGCAGTTGATCGACATGCTGTGGGCCGCCGTGCAGCCGCCGGCGCCGGAGCAGGCGGCGCTGGTGCGCTTCAGGAACGAAGTCGCGGAAGCGGTGCGGCGGCTGGAAGGCGAAGCATCACGCGGCTGACGGCCAGGGCGGCGCACGCCGCCCTTCTGCGCCATCGCGCCGGGCGCCGCGCCGCTACGAATCCTCGCTCACCCGCAGCGGCGCGCGGCTCTGCTCGTTGTTCAAATGCACGAACTTGCGTAGCAGGCGCATCAGTTCCTGCGAATCGTCCTCGCCCATCCCGTCGAACAGCCCGGCCCGCAACTCCGTCACCGACGGAATCAGGTGGGTGAGCAGCTCGACGCCCGCCGGCGTCAACAGCAGGCGCCGCTGACGCCGCGGCAGCACTTCGCGGACGATCAATCCCTTCGCTTCGAGCCGCACCGCGAGATCGGCCGTGGTCGACGTGTCGAGCGCGACCCGCTGCGCGAGCGTCACCTGATCGAGCCCCGGATTCTCGTACAGCATCCGCAGCACCGCGTACTGCACGGGCGTCACGTCCCGGCCCAGCTTCTCGTAGAACATCGCGACCGCGATCTGGTGCGCGCGCCGGATCAGGTGCCCGGGTTCGTCGTACAGGTCGATCGGGAAAGCCGGCAGGTCGGCGGGAGTCGTTTTTTCCATGAATGAGTCGATGACTTAGGCGGCACGCACCGGTTGCGCGCACCGGCGGCATGGCGCTGCGTCGCGCCATTTCCCGGGAAAACCAGTATACCGCCCGCCTTGCTCCGGCCCATATCGATGAGTACACTGAATCTCATTCAGTACACGGAATGAAGATCGGGCCGCTTCCCCGGCGGCACCGTCCCGAAGGAGACAAGGAACATGTTTCTCAAGAACGCGTGGTACGTGGCGTGCACGCCCGACGAGATCGACGGCAAGCCGCTGGGCCGCAAGATCTGCAACGAATCGATGGTGCTGTACCGCGCGGCGGACGGCCAGGTCGCGGCGCTCGAGGATTTCTGTCCGCACCGCGGCGCGCCGCTGTCGCTCGGGTTCGTGCGCGACGGCGTGCTCGTGTGCGGCTATCACGGGCTCGAAATGGGCTGCAACGGCAAGCCGGCCGGCATGCCGGGCCAGCGGGTCGGCGGGTTTCCGTCGATTCGCAGCTTCCCGGCGGTCGAGCGGTACGGCTTCGTGTGGGTCTGGCCGGGCGATGCGTCCGAAGCCGATCCCGCCAAACTGCCGGCGCTGGCCTGGGCCGAGGACCCGGCCTGGGCGCACGGCGGCGGCCTGTATCACATCCGCTGCGATTACCGGCTGATGATCGACAACCTGATGGACCTCACGCACGAAACCTACGTGCATGCGTCGAGCATCGGCCAGAAGGAGATCGACGAAGCGCCGCCGAAGACCACCAGCCATGGCGACGAAGTCGTCACGAGCCGCTTCATGGAAAACGTGATGCCGCCGCCGTTCTGGCGAATGGCGCTGCGCGGCAACGGGCTCGCCGACGACATCCCGGTCGACCGCTGGCAGATCTGCCGCTTCACGCCGCCGAGCCACGTGATGATCGAAGTAGGCGTCGCGCATGCGGGCCACGGCGGCTACGATGCGCCGCCGAACAAGAAGGCGTCGTCGATCGTGGTCGACTTCATCACGCCCGAGACCGACACGTCGATCTGGTACTTCTGGGGGATGGCGCGCAACTTCCGGCCCGACGACGCCGCGCTGACCGCCGAGATCCGCGAAGGCCAGGGCAAGATCTTCGCGGAGGATCTCGAAATGCTCGAGCGCCAGCAGCGCAATCTCGAGCAATGGCCCGAGCGCACGCTCCTCAAGCTCAACATCGATGCCGGCGGCGTGCTGTCGCGCAAGGTGATCGACCGGCTGCTCGCCGCCGAACACGCGGCGAGCCCGCAGCGGCCCGTGATTCCGGTCGCGCAGGTCAAGGCGGCGTCATGAGCGGCGCGACCTTGACGGTTCGGGTCGCGCGCAAGTGGCAGGAAGCGCGCGACATCTGCGGCTTCGAACTCGTCAGCGATGACGGCTCGCCCTTGCCGCGCTTCGACGCCGGCGCCCATATCGACGTGCATCTGCCGGGCGGGCTCGTGCGCCAGTACTCGCTGTGCAACCATCCGGAGCAACGCGATCGCTACCAGATCGCGGTGCTGCGCGAGGCCGATGGCCGCGGCGGGTCGCGCGCGATTCACGACGAAATCCGGCAAGGCGATACCGTGCGGATTGGCCTGCCGCGCAATCAATTCCCGCTCGCGCCCGACGCGCCGCACCATCTGCTGCTCGCCGGCGGGATCGGTGTCACGCCGATTCTCGCCATGGCGGAACGGCTGTTTTCGGCCGGCATGCCGTTCGACATGCATTACTGCGCGCGTTCGACCGATCGCATGGCCTTCGTCGAGCGGATCAATGCGGCAGGGTTTCACGATCGCGTCCGCTTCCACGTCGACGACGGCGATCCCGCGCAACGCTTCGATCTGGCTGCCGTGCTCGCCGGCGCGCCCGACGGCACGCATCTGTACGTATGCGGCCCGCGCGGCTTCATGGATGCGGTGCTGAACGCCGCGCGCGAGCGCGAGTGGAGCGAAGCCCGGCTGCACTATGAGTTCTTCGGCGGCGCGGTCGTGTCGTCCGGCGCCGACCGCGCATTCCAGGTGCAAATCGCGAGCAGCGGCAAGGTGATCGACGTGCCGGCCGAATGCACGGTGATCGCGGCGCTGGCGGCGAACGGCGTCGACGTGCTGACGTCGTGCGAGCAAGGCGTGTGCGGTACCTGCCTGACTCGCGTGCTCGAAGGCGAGCCCGATCATCGTGATACGTACTTGACCGACGACGAAAAGGCGGCCGGCGACCAGTTCATGCCGTGCTGCTCACGATCGCGCACCGACCTGCTGGTACTCGATCTGTAGATCCGCAGGCGGTAGACGGACCGCCCGACACGCGGCGGCTGACCACCCTACGGGAGACGATCGATGGCCCATCCTGCCCGGCCATCAATCAAGATCGCGCGCGGCGCGTGATCGAGCGGCTGCTGCTGCACCCGAGCCGGCTTGGCCCTCGCACGCCGGCCCGCGCCCATCGCTCGGCTCAATCGGCCAGCCGGCAATGCGCGAGCTTCAACCCCGGCAGCACCGGCGCATCGATATAGCCTTCGTTCACGCAGCTGAACCGGAACGCCGACGACGTGACGAACGGCTTGATCTCGCCGCCGGGGAATTTCGGCTTCAGCGCATCCTGGTCAGGCACGTCGAAATGCGTGTCGAACTGCTCGCCGTCGGCCGTCAGCGCGCCGAAGTACGTGCCGCCCGGGTCGCTGCCCATCCGGATCACGGCGCCGACGAACGTGAGGCGCTTGCCGTCGTACTTCGTCTTCGCGGCGGCCATGTCCTGCGTATAGGCCTCGATCACGGCGCCGTAGTGCGCGTCGATCGCGGGTTCGGCGTTCGAAGCCGCACGGGCGGCCTGCTGAACGCCCGCCAACAGCGCGCAGGCCGCCAGCGCGGCCGCCGTGAACGGCGCGGAAATCTTCTTCATGGGTGGTCTCCCGTCTAGCGTGGTGGTTGAAATGATCGAAGCCCGGCGCGATGCCGATTGAATGCGCTTGCGTCGCTTTAATCGTTCGAATGGCGGTACACGGCTGCGATCACTTCATCGCCCGCACGCGCGTGCGCGGTGCGTGGCGTCGCGCCGAACGCGACGGGACAGGAAGATGACATGGTGCGGCCCCCGGCTCTCTCGTTGAATTTCACTGCGTCTGATTTTGGCCGCTACGGTAGCAGACGGCCGGCAGCCCGGCAACCGAGTACCGCGCATGGCTGGCCGCCCCATTACAATTGAAAACGATTCTCATTACATATATCATGCGCACGCTGATCCCACCGCAACACTGCCACCCGCCACACGATCCTTAGCATTCCTCTTCCTGCATCGATTCATGCCATCCCGTCGAACGCCCTGCCGCGCCCGGACCTTGCATCCGTGGCGCATGCCCCTGCCTGCCCTGCTCACCCTGTGCGTCGCGAGCGGCGCGCATGCGGCCGGCGCCGAACCCGTTGCGCCCGCGCCCGCCGCCGCGCCGGCCGCCGAACACGAACTCCCGGCGATCAGCATCAACGCCTCGGCCGCCGTCGATCCGACGATCGGCTATCAGCCGCGCACGACGAACATCGCGGGCGGCGACGCCCGGGCGCTGAAGGAGATCCCGCAATCGGTCGCGGTGGTCAGCAGCAGCGTGATGCAGGACCAGCAGGCGCGCTCGCTCGACGACGTGCTCGGCAACATCAGCGGCGTCACGCAGACCAACACGCTCGGCGGCACGCGCGACGCGTTCATCAAGCGCGGCTTCGGATCGAACAACGACGGCTCGGTGCTGGTCGACGGCGTGCGCACGCCGGTGCTGCACAGCTATCTCGCGACGATCGATCGCGTCGAAGTACTGAAGGGCCCCGCTTCGCTGCTGTACGGGATGCAGGACCCGGGCGGCGTGATCAACCTCGTCACGCGCAAGCCGGAAGACACGTTCGGCGGCTCGATCTCCGCGTCGCGCACGAACCACGGCGGCAGCAACGCACAGTTCGATCTCACGGGGCCGCTCGGCAAGCCCGGCCAGGTCGCGGGCGGCACGCTCGCCTTCCGGCTGACCGGCGAATACGACACGAGCCGCTACTGGCGCAGCTTCGGCCGCGAACGCAACGCGCTGATCGCGCCCGCGCTGTCGTGGCACGACGCGAACACGTCGATCGACGTCAGCTACCAGTACGTCGACTACACGATGCCGTTCGACCGCGGCACCGTGCTCGTGAACGGCCAGCTCGACGAGGCACTGCGCTATCGCCGCTACGAGGAAGCGTGGTCGCAAAGCAGCGGCATCCAGGAAACGCTGCGCACGCGCATCGAGCACCGCTTCTCCGATGCTTGGCGCGTGCGCGCGACTTACGGTTGGGGCCGCGACCGCTACGATCAGTTCATCACCCGCGCCACCGCGTTCAACAGCAGAACCGGCGCGCTGACGCGCTCGTCCGACGCGAACCTCGGGCGCAACGATTCCGACCAGATCGCGACGCTCGGGCTGCTCGGCAACGTGACGCTCGCGGGCATGCAGCACGCGATCTACGTCGGCGGCGAATACGAGCGGCAGCGCAGCTTCCGCGGCGACACGATCCGCGGCAAGGCGACGACGGGCTTCAATCTCTACGATCCCGTGTATGGCCTGCTCGCGCCGGGCGGCATGGCCAACGCGAAGCAGAGCGATTCGCGCTCGGTCGTGCATGCGTATTCGACGATCGTGCAGGACTCGGTGAAGATCACCGACCGCCTCACCGCGGTAGGCGGGCTGCGCTGGGAAAACTGGCAGCAGGAATCGGGAATGGGCCGGCCGTTCGTGTTCGCCGACCGCTCGCGCGGCAGCGTCTGGCTGCCGCAGTTCGGGCTCGCGTATGCGCTCACGCCGGCGCTCACCGCCTATGCGAACGTGAGCCGCTCGTTCAAGCCGAACGTCGCGTCGAACGTCGCGGCGCCGCTCGCGCCGGAATATGGCCGCGTGCTCGAGGCCGGGCTGAAGTTCAGCCTGAAGCCCGCGATCACGGGCACGCTCGCCGTGTACCAGATCGACAAGCGCAACGTCGCGGTCACGGTCGGCGACCTCACGTCGACGATCGGCACCGCGCGCTCGCGCGGGATCGAGCTCGACGTGGCCGGGCAGATCACGCGCCACCTGAGCGTGATCGGCAGCTATGCGTATACGAACGCGAACGATCGTGACAGCAACACGCCGCTCGTCAACGTCGCGCGCCACACGGGCAGCCTGTTCGCGGTATACGACACGGCCATCGCGAACCTGCCCGGGCGCTGGCGCTTCGGCGGCGGCGCGCGTCTCGTCGGCGCCCGCTCCGGCGACACCGCGAACAGCTTCACGCTGCCCGGCTACGTGAGCGTCGACGCGTTCGCGGCGTACGAAACGACGATCGGCAAGTTTCCGACCCGCTTCCAGCTCAACGTGAAGAACCTGCTCGACAAGACCTACTATCCGTCGAGCAACAGCAACCTGATCGTCGCGGTCGGCGAGCCGCGGCTCGTCACGCTGACGACCACGGTATCGTTCTGACGCCCCGGCGCGCTCACGGACGCCAGCGATACACGACGATGCTCGACCCGTTGTAGTTGTCCTTCGTGATCACGTACTCGCCGGTCGAACGCAGGTACGCGCGCACGCCGTACATCGAGTCGACGTCGTTGCCGACGTCCATCGCCGACGGGTTCGAATTCGTCAGCGTCGTGACGAGCGCGCCGGTGTTCAGGTCGTATATGTCGATGTTCGGCACCGTGTGCACATAGCCGACGAACAGGTAGTGGCCGGCCGCCGCGATCGATTTCGGGTTCGCGCTCGTCAGGTTTATCACCGGGTTCGGCGCGCTCGTGTTGCCGTTCTTCCAGCCGTGATAAACCTCGATGTGCCCGTTCATCGCGGTCCAGTCCCAGTTGCCTGCCAGGCCCTGCGCCAGGATCATCGTGTCGCTGTCGGCCTGATAGATGATGCGCGTGACGGGCGCCACGCTGCTCGGCACGGCCGTCGTCACCGGCTTGCCCCACGACGGCTTGCCGGTCGCGTCGAAGCCCGTCATCGGGTAGCGCGTGATCACGTTGGAGCCGTTCAGGCCGGCCCACACGTCGCCGTTGCCGTCGATGTCGAAACCGGCCGTCACCTGCAGCGTCGTGTTGAACGGCTTGCCGGGCAGCGAACCGGCCGGAATCGCGATGTAGCCGCTCGCGGTGTTGAAGTAGTAGAAGTTGAAGTTGCCCGGGTTCTGGCCCGACGCGACGAGGATCCGGTTGCCGCCAACGCTCACGAGCTGCCCGAAGTGCTGGCCGCGCTGATAGTCGTTCATGTCGAGGCGCGGGTCCTTCGGATAGGTGAACGGGTCGACCGTGTTCGCGACGAACGTGCCGCCCGCGGTGCCCGTATATATGTTGTTGCCGCTGTAGAACAACGTCCCGTCCGTCACCGGATCGGGCGCGGCGATTCCCTCGAAGTTCAGCGCCTGCAACTTCCATTGCAGCGTGCCGACCGGGCTGTACGCATGCAGATCGGTGCTGCCGTTGCGGCCGAGATCCCAGCCGCCGCCCCAGGCGTTGTTCAGCACGTACAGGTTGCCGGCCGCATCCTTGCCGAGCGCCGCGACGCGCGTGAAGCGCTTGTCGCCGACCTGCCCCTTGATGCCCGTGGTCGTATCGAGATAGCCGCCCTGCACGCCGAACGTGCCGACCTGCACCGGCAGCCCGGGCAGCCCGCCGTATAGCTTGATGTTCATGTCGGGCCCTTCGTCGCCCACCATCAACCGGCCCATCGACGCATCGAAGTACAGCGACGCCGGCCGCGCGCCGGCCGCCATCTGGAGCGTGTTCATCGCCGTACCGGTCGGGCTGAACTGCGCGACGACGCCCGCGCTCTTGCGCGCGACCCACAGGTTGCCGGCCGCATCGAGCGCCAGCGCGCCAGGGCCCGTGACGCCGATGTCGCGCTGCCACACGCCATCGGTCGTATAGACGCGCACGCGGTTGCCGTAGAAGTCGCTCACGTACAGCAGGTTGCCGCCCGTCGCGAGGCCCGTGATCACGTCCGCATACTGGATGCCCGTCCACGTGCTGACCGGAATGCGCAGGTCGCGCTGGTTCGTGCTCCGGTTGTAGCGGCCCACCGAGCCGCTGCCGAACGTGCGGTTGTAGCCGAGCGCGACGAACAGCGACGTCGAATTGCCGGTGATCGCGCCGCCATGGAATTCGTCGTGGATGCCGATCGTGCCGAGCAGCTGGCCGTTCTGGTAGATCGCGACGCCGCCCGCGTTCTCGTCCCAGCGCGACGCCGTGTAGATCACGCCTTCGGGCGCGACCCACATCGAGCGCGCGCCGTTACCGACGTGCGAGGCCAGCGTGCCGTACGTGTTCGCGAGCCAGTCGGTCGAGTATTGCGCCTGCGCGTGGCTAGCCGGCGCCCACATCGCCATGCACATGATCAGCAACGCCGCGCGGATTTGTTTCATTGACATGAATAATGCTCCCAGACGAACAATGATCGACACTGTAAATCGCGGCGCATGAAATATTGGTGATTCCGGTAAATCCGCATTCGCCGTTCCCCCGAATTATTCACTTCACGCGTTTTGCCGTACGGCGCTTTTTCGTCAACGATCGCAAAATCTCCGAAACCGCGCCACGACAGCCTGCCAGCCACGCGGTTTCAGCGCATTTCCCGGCATTTTGTTCCGGGTCATTCAATGCGAATACGTCATTTTTTCTGATATGACCGCATTGCATTTTCATTCCCCGGAAGTCACTTTGATTATTACAAATCGAAATCAAAATGAAAGAGAAAAAATATTGTCCGGCGCGATCGGATTTTTGCGATTTCGCGCACGGAAGGCAAAGCGGGAGGGAAAGGGGGAATACGGAGGGGAAAACCGCGCACCGGCCGTACCGGCACGCGGCGGCGATCGTTCAGCTCGCCGGATCGCGCGTCGGGCCGGCCCGGCCGTCGACGTATTTCGGCAGCGCATCGACGACGTCGATCACGCGTGGCCGGTGGAACAGTGCATCGTCGGCTGCGGACGAGCATGCCGACAACGGGGCCCGCATCGGCTGCGAGCCCCGTTGCACGCGCAACGACTGCTGCGTCAGAACTTCTGGCGCAGCCCGAGGCTCACGATCGCCTGCGACCGCGAATCGGACGAATGGCCGTTCGCCTTGTCGGACACCGACGCAGTCGCGGCCACCGGCCGGCCGAGCGCGTCGAGCGTCGTGCCGGACGCATGCTGGTACGCGCCGAGCAGGTACACGCTGGTGCGCTTCGACAGGTCGTAGACCGCGCCGAGCGTGACGTTGTGATACTGCGCGCGGTTGTCGATACCGTCGACGTCGCTGCCGCGCGTGTAGCTGTAGCCCGCGAACAGCTGCGTCTGCGGCTGCACGTTCCAGCGCGTGAACACGCCCGCGACGTTGAACGTCGCATGGCCGCTGAACAACGACTGCGCGCCGCCGCGGTACTGCACGTTGCTGTAGTTCACGCCGACGACGGCCGGGCCGAAGTCGTACGTCGCGCCGGTCGCGATCACCTGCTGCGACTGCGCGCTCGCATAGCCTTCGTTGATCGACGAATTGAACAGCCCGTCGTCGGTGCTCTGCCACTTGCCCGCCGTCGGGTCGGTCGCGCCCTTCTTGCTGTTGTCCGAGCGCTCGTAGCCGACGCCCACACGCAGCGGGCCGGCCGCGTATGCGGCGCCGACGCTCCACGTGTTGCGCTGCTTCATGCTGCCCGGCTGGCCGCCGAAGCCGTACAGCGCGCCGAACGTGAAGCCCGAGTAGTTCGCGCTCGTGTACTTGATCGAGCTGTCGACGCGCGCGGTCTGGTCGAGATCGTCGATGTCGCCCGGGTGCGCGCCGAAGCCGCCGATGAACGACGACGGGCCGACCGGGCTCACGAAATCGTCGAGCGACGTGTACTGGCGGCCGAGCGTGACCGTGCCGTAGCGGTCGCTGCCGACGCCGACGAACGCCTGCCGGCCGAACTGGCGGCCGCCCTGGCCGGACGTGCCGTTGGTGATGTCGAAGCCGTTCTCGAGAACGAACAGCGCGCGCATCCCGCCGCCGAGATCCTCGGAACCCTTGATGCCCCACCGGCTGCCGGACAGGTTGCCGGTCGTGAGCCCGACGCTCGAATGCCCGGTGTACGCGCCCGCCGAGCCGACCCGTTCGTTGCTGCGATAGGTCACGCCCGCATCGACGATGCCGTACAGCGTGACGGAGCTTTGCGCGGCGGCGACACTCGCGAGCGAGAGCAGCAGCGGCGCTGCGATCAGTTGCTTGTTCATCAGTTGCTCCGAGAAACCCCGCCATTGATGGCGGGAAGGAAAGGAATGCTGTTGACAGGCAGCTTCTTCCACGGGTTAGGATCACCGGCATGATTCTTGTCTACCGCTACCGGGTGAAATCGCTCAACGGACTGCTTAACAAGCAGGGCCGCGCGGTGAACTACGTCTGGAACTTCTGCAACGACACGCAGAAGCACGCGCTCAAGTGGAGCAAGAAGTGGCCGACGGGATTCGACCTGAACGTGCTGACGACCGGCAGCAGCAAGGAACTCGGTATTCACTCCGGCACGATCAACGCGACGTGCGAGCAATATGCGAAGTCGCGCAGTCAGTGTCGACGCCCTTATCTGCGCTATCGCGGCAGGAAATCGCTGGGCTGGGTGCCGCTGAAGGGGCGTGACCTGAAGCGCGAGGGCGACGCGTTTCGTTTCGCCGGCAACACGTTTCGCGTGTTCAACAGTCGACCGCTTCCCGAAGGCAAGATCAAGGACGGGAGCAACTTCGCGCAGGACGCGCGTGGTAATTGGTTTCTCAATATCGTGATCGAGATGCCGGATGTTCAGGCTCGCCCGATTCGCTCCGGTGTTGGCATCGATCTCGGCCTGAAAGACTTCGCCACACTTTCGACCGGCGAGAAGCTGCCCAATGACCGGTTCGGTCGACGAGCGGCGGAAAATCTGGCGAAAGCGCAGCGAGCACGAAAGCACAAGCGACATATCGCGAAGCTGCACGCAAAGATCGCCAATGCCCGCGCCGACTTCCAGCACAAGCTCGCGCTCGATCTGGTGCGGCGCTTCGATTACATCGCGGTCGGCAACGTGTCGGCCGCAAAACTCGCCAGAACCAGGATGGCGAAGAGCGTCTACGACGCATCCTGGTCGTCCTTCCGAAACAAACTCCGTTACAAAGCGATGGCGCACGGAGCCACGTTCGAGGAAGTCGACGAAAGCGGTTCGACCCAGTCCTGTTCGGCGTGCGGGTCGAAAGACAGCACGACGCGGCCGAAAGGTATCGCGGGACTGAGAATAAGAGAGTGGGCCTGCAGTAGATGTGGTGTCGAGCATGATCGAGATACCAACGCTGCGTTGAACATTCTCCGATGCGGACGTGCATCGCCAGATGTGGGAATCCTCTCCCTTTAGGGAGAGGGGGACGTCAAGGTTGTATGTCTCCGGGCGGCGAGCCCGTTGTTCTGACGGGCTGTTGCGAGTAGCGCGCGCGCGCCGACATCCACCCGGCGGTGCGAGACCGGCGACGTCCGCGCGCGACGACGCGGCGGGCATGCCCGCTGCGGCCGGTATGGTAGTTGGAACCGGTTCCGTTCCAAAGCGGAATAATGACAACAGTTTCTTGTCAAAATTGAGATAGTCGGAGCGCGGCCATAGCCACGGCTGCCGCGCCTGTACAGCGCGAGGCGACGCGGACGATAATCGGCTGCGCGCTTTCCTCCGGGAGTTCCTTCATGCATGAAACGACCCTGCTGATCTTCGCCGCCGTCGCGTTCGTCGGCATCGCGACACCTGGCCCGACCGTGCTGCTCGCGCTGACCAACGGCTCGCGCTACGGCGTGCGCCGCGCGGCGTTCGGTTTCGCGGGCGCGATGCTGTCCGACTTCGTGCTGATCGTCGCGGTCGCGCTCGGCCTCGGCGCGCTGCTGATGGCGTCGGCGTTCTGGTTCTCGGTCGTGAAGTGGCTCGGCGCCGCGTACCTCGCGTATGTCGGCATCCGGCTGCTGACGTCGAAAGGGGCGCTCGACGTCGTGGTCGCGCAGCGCGGCACGGCCTCCGGACGCAACGCATCGATCTTCGCGAAAAGCTTCCTGACCGCGGTGACGAACCCGAAGGGCTATCTGTTCTTCTCCGCGTTCCTGCCGCAGTTCCTCGATCCGCTGGCGCCGCTCGCGCCGCAGTACGTCGTGCTCGCGGTCACGTTCGCGCTGCTCGACGGCGCGGTGATGTTCGGCTACGCGCTGCTCGGCGCACGCGCGGTGCGGCTGCTGAAGCGCTCGGGCGCGCTGTGGCTCGAACGCACGTGCGGCGCGATGCTGCTCGCGCTCGCCGGTTCGCTGGCGCTGTACCGGCGCCATGCCGCGTAGGCGCCGGGCTCGATGAAAATCGCCACGCCGCCCCGCGCCGGTTTCCCCGGCCTGTCGCTCAGGCAACTCGAACGCGCGGATCTCGACGCGTGGTACGCGTACCTGTCGAACCCCGACGTGTTCCGTCACACGAGCTGGAATCTGCGCTCGCCCGACGATCTGCTGCCGATGTTCGACAACATCGAATCGACCGATCCGGATTCGATCCGGCGTCTCGCGATCGTCGACACCGCGTCGGGCGCGCTCGCCGGGACGATCGGGCTGCATACGGTGTCCACCGTCAACCGCTCGGCGGAGATCGCGTACGACCTTGCGCCGTCGCACTGGGGGCGCGGCATCGCGAGCGCGGTGTGCGACGCCGTCACCGCGTGGGCGTTCACGCACGGCGGCTTCATGCGCATGCAGGCGGTCGTGCTGACCAGCAACGCCGGCTCCGCGCGCGTGCTGCAAAAGTGCGGCTACCGCTACGAGGGGTTGCTGCGCGCCTACAAGATGGTGCGCGGCACGCCGGGCGATTTCGCGATGTACGCACGCCTCGCGACCGACTGACGTGCCCGCCGCGGCATCGCGTGCCGATGCCGTGAAGCGATTGCACGACCCGATTGCACGACCCGCGCCGAATTGGCGACAATCGCCACTCCCCTCATCGACTTGCCGCCATGAAAATCGCCGCGCTCTCCGACATCCACGGCAACCTCGCCGCGCTCGACGCGGTGCTCGACGATGTCCGCCGCCGCGGCGCCGACGTGATCGTCAATCTCGGCGACATCGTGTCCGGCGCACTCCATCCAGCCGAAACGGCCGACCGCCTGATCGCGCTCGACCTGCCGACCATCAAGGGCAATCACGAGCGGCAACTGCTGACGCTCGATCGCGACGCGATGCGGCTGTCCGATCGCTGGGCGCATGACACGCTACGCGCCGACCATCGCGCCTGGATCGCCGCGCTACCCGAACGCCTGACGCTCGACGGCGACGTGCTGATGGTGCACGGCACGCCCGCCAGCGATCTCGTCTATTTCCTCGAAACGGTCACGCCCGACGGCTGCCGCGCGGCGACGCCCGATGAGGTCGCGCAGCGCGCGGGCGATACGGCGGCCTCGCTGATCCTGTGCGGCCACACGCATGTGCCACGTACCGCGAAGCTCGACGACGGCCGGCTGATCGTCAATCCGGGCAGCGTCGGGTTGCAGGCGTATGCGGACGACCTGCCGCATCCGCACCGGATCGAGACGGGCTCGCCGCACGCCCGCTACGCGATGGTGTCGCGCACCGCCGCCGGCTGGAGCGTCGAATTCCATGCGGTCGAATACGACTGGCATACGGCCGCCGCCATCGCGGCGTCGCGCGGCCGCGACGACTGGACCGTCGCGCTGCGCACGGGCCGCTGCTGACGCGCTCGCGCCGCCCTGCCACCCTGCTTCGCCTCAACTACGGAAACATCAACACGCCATGCCCGTTCCGTCGCAACTACTCTTCCTGCCCGGCGCATCGGGCAGCACCGCGTTCTGGCAACCGCTGGCCGGCATGCTCACGCATCCGGCCGAGCGGCGAATCGTCGCCTACCCGGGCTTCGGCGACACGCCGCGCGATCCGGCCGTCGACGATTTCGACGGTCTCGTGCGTCATGTACTGGCAACCGTCGACCGGCCGACCGCCGTGATCGCGCAATCGATGGGCGGCGTGATCGCGATGCGCGCGGCGCTCGACAAGCCGGATCTCGTCACGCATCTCGTGCTGACGGTCACGTCCGGCGGCCTCGACATGGCCGGGCTCGGCGCGCAGGACTGGCGCGCCGGTTTCGCCGAAGCGAACCCGCGGTTGCCGGACTGGTTCATGACGTTTCGTGCGGACCTGTCGCAGGACATCGGCCGTATCGCGCAGCCGACGCTGCTGCTGTGGGGCGACGACGATCCGATCAGCCCGGTCGCGGCCGGCCGGCGCCTGCTCGAATGGCTGCCCGATGCGCGGTTGCACGTCGTGCCGGGCGGCCGACACGATCTCGCGGCCGTGCATGCGCAAGCGCTCGCGCCGCTCGTCGACGCGCATCTGCAACGCGTGTGACGCAGCACCCATCGCACACGTTGCACACGTCGCACGCTTCGACACGCACCCGACACCGCGACGCTCGCGCGCCGCGTCGCATCATCCCGCGTTCCTCAGCGTCAGCCTCGCCTCGAGGCCGCCGCCGTCGGCCCGGTTGTTCAGCGTGAGCGTGCCGCCCATCGCGAGCGCGAGCTGCTTCGCGATCGCAAGCCCGAGCCCCGTGCCGCCCGTCTCGCGGTTACGCGACGTCTCCACGCGCCGGAACGGCTCGAACACCGCGTCGAGCTGATCGTCCGGAATGCCGGGCCCGCGGTCGAGCACCGCGATCACCGCGCCGCCGTCCGGCGCCGCCTGCACGTCGATCTCGGCCGCGCCCGCGAACTTCAGCGCGTTGTCGACCAGGTTGCCGACGATGCGGCGCAGCGCCTTCGGCCGCGTGACGAGCGCGAGCGGCGCGCGGCTGTGCAGCGCGACGTCCTGCCCCGCATCCGTGTAGTCGTACACGATGCTGTCGAGCAGCGCATCGAGATCGATGCGACGCGCGACTTCCTCGGTGCCGTGCAGCGTGCGCGCATACGCAACGCCCTCCTTCACCAGATGCTCCATCTCGAGCAGGTCCTGG
>NZ_BBSK01000065.1:0-18952 GCF_001319805.1 Burkholderia sp. E168m22 | reverse complement strand
ATGCGCTCGGCCATGTACTGCGCGATGCGGTCCTGCATCGCGTTGAAGGCCCGCGCGGCGCGCGCGACTTCCGACGGCCCGTCTTCGTTCAGCCGCTCGCCCTTCAGGTCGGGGCCGAGCGCGTCGGCCGCCTGCGCGAGCTGCTTGAGCGGCCGCGTCGCGAGCCGCACCGCGAGCCAGCAGCACGCGGCCAGCACCGCGAGCTGCACCACGAGCACGGCCGGCAGCCAGCCCGACAGCGGCACCGTCGACATCGGATGGATGTCGATCGTCAGCGGCGACCCGTCGGTCAGCCGCAGATGCACCTGCAGATGTTCGCGGTCGCCGGGGATCGAATTCGCGGTCAGCGGATAGTCGCCGCCGATGCCGTCCGAGATCGAGCGCTCGACGCGCGCCGACAGCCGCGCTTCCGGCGGCGTGCCGGTCTGGCCCGGCCCGAGGATGAACGCATAGCTGCGCCGCGCGAGACGCGGCAGCCATGCGGTGCGCTCGGCGGGCGGCAGATGGTCGAGCAGCGCGACCGAGCTGGCGACCTCGCGTTCGATGTAGCCCATCATCAGGTTCGTGGTCGCCTGGTCGCGCTCGGTCACGGTGAGCCAGAACGACAGCGTCTGCGCGAGCGCCAGGCCCACGCACAGGATCAGCGCGAGCCGCGCGAACAGCGAACGCGGCCAGTGCCACGGCGCGCGCGCGCTCATGGCGTACCGTCGACGGCGGTCACGGCCGACGAGAACACGTAGCCCTCGTTGCGCAGCGTCTTGATGTAGCGCGGCTCGCGCGCGCCGTCGCGCAGGCGCTGGCGCAGCCGGCTCACGAGCAGGTCGATCGAGCGGTCGAACGGGTCGGACTGGCGCCCTTGCGTGAGGTTGAGCAACTGGTCGCGCGTCAGCACGCGCTGCGGGTTGTCGAGGAACACGCGCAGCAGCCGGTATTCGGCACCGCTCAGCGCGACCAGCGTGCCTTCGGTGTCCAGCAGATGGCGCCCGGTCGTATCGAGCTGCCATTCGCCGAACGCGAGCAGTGCGGCCGTTTCCGTCACCTGCATGCCGGGCGGCAGCATGCGCGCGCGGCGCAGCACCGAGCGGATTCGCGCGAGCAGCTCGCGCACCGCGAACGGCTTGGCCAGGTAGTCGTCGGCGCCCATCTCGAGGCCGATGATGCGATCGGTTTCCTCGCCGCGCGCGGTCAGCATCAGCACCGGCACCGTGCGGAACTTGCCGGCGCGCAGGTCGCGGCACAGCGTCAGGCCGTCCTCGCCGGGCAGCATCAGGTCGAGGACGATCAGGTCGGGCGCGCCGTCATCCAGCGCGTTGCGCATCTCGCGGCCGTTCGCGGCCAGCGACACGCGCATGCCGTTCTTCTCCAGGTAGTCCGCGATCAGTTCGCGGATCGCGCGATCGTCGTCGACGATCAGCACGTGGTCGATCTTGTCCATGAGTCGTTGCCGGTATCGGTGTCGGGGTTCGGGCGGGGGCGATGTCCGCTGTTATACCGCACGGCGGGCACGCGTTTGTATCCCAATGTATCGCGCCAGCGTGGCGACACACAACGTTGCACATGCGCGGCGCGCCGGACACATCGCAGATACGTCGGCGCCGCCTAATGGGGCCTGTCGAAACCCGTCGGGCCGCCGCCCTCGCGCCGCGGCCCGCAAAGATCAGGAGAACGCCATGCTGCCCCGCCTCAAGACCGCCGCCCTCGTCATCGCCCTCGCCGCCACGGCGGGGCTCGCCGCCTTCGCCGGCACCCGCGACGACGCGGGCGTGCAGGCATCGCCGGCCGGCATGACGGCGCCCGCTTTCACCGGCATCGACCGCTGGCACAACAGCGCGCCGCTGACGCTCGACCAGTTGCGCGGCAAGGTCGTGCTCGTCGATTTCTGGACGTATTCGTGCATCAACTGCATTCATACGATCCCGTACGTGAACGACTGGTATCGGAAGTATCGCGACCAGGGGCTCGTCGTGGTCGGCGTGCATACGCCGGAATATCCGTTCGAGCGCGACGCGGGCAACGTCGCCGATGCGATCAGGCGCTTCGATATCCGCTATCCGGTCGCGCAGGACAACCGCTACGACACGTGGCGCGCGTACGGGAATCAGTACTGGCCCGCGCTGTACCTGATCGATGCGAACGGCAAGATCGTCTATACGCGTTATGGCGAAGGCGGGTACGACAAGACGGAGGCGGCGATTCGGGGGGCACTCACGCAGGCAGGGGAAGGGATGAAGAGTGCGACGCGCACGCAGTGACCTGGGCGGCGAGCGGGCGCGATACTGGCCCGCGCCCGCTCGCGTCACGCGCTCATTCGCGCTTCGCGTCGGCCTCCGCCAGCATCGCCTCCCCGATCACGAGCTTCCCGTCCGCGACCAGCGCTTCGCCTGCGCCGCGAATATCGGCCTCGGCCTTGTTCTGCCCGAGCTTGCGCTTGCCGACGAGCCGCGTGATCTCGATCTGCAGCCCGACGATCGCTTGCAGCATCGTGTCGATGTAGTCGGGCGGCGCGTCGCCCATTTTCCACGGCACCGGCTGCGACGCCTCATGCGTACGCGTTAGCCGTGCGACCACGCCGCGCACGAACTTCTCGTCGTCGCGCACCGTGATGCGGCCGTGCGCATGCACGACCCGGTAGTTCCACGTCGGCACCTGCCGATGCGCGACGTGCTTGCTCGGATACCAGTTCGGCGAGATGTATGCGTCGCCGGCGCGGAAGATCACGAGCACCTCGTCGCCGTCCGCGACGTCCTGCCAGACCGGATTCGCCCGCGCGACGTGCGCGTGCAGTTCGCCGAGCCCGCCGTCGTCGGGCATCAGTTCGAACGGAATGTGGTTCGCGTCGAGCCCGTTCTTGCCGCGCGTGATCAGGCTGCCGAACGGATGCTGCACGATCAGTTCGCGCAGCGCGTCGGGGTTGGGTTCGTTGAAATCGGCGGGGACGTACATGTCGGCTCCACGGTCGTGCGGGGTGGGAAATGGCGAGGGTGCTAGCCCGTCATGGTTCGATTGTGATCTCAAACTGGTTTATCCTGTAGAGCCGGTTTGAAACAATTTCAGCAGACCAGAATCATGGCAAGAACGGCCCGGATCGTCGAAATCCCGTCGCTCGGCGTGCTCGACCGCGCGGCCGGCGACCTGAGCCGCCAGCTCGCGCAGGCGCTGCGCGACGCGGTGCGCCGCGGCGACGTCCGGCCCGGCGATACGCTGCCTTCCACGCGGCTGCTGGCAGCATCACTGCACGTGGCGCGCGGCACCGTCGTCGACGCGTACGCGCAGCTCATCGCCGAAGGCTTTCTCGAATCGCGCGGCGGCGCGGGCACGCGGGTCGCGAATGCGCTCGCGGAACCATCGCCCGGCAACACTTCGGAATCGCCCACGCCGCGCGTGGACCCGGCGCGCCACGCCCTGCCCGAACCGGCCGCCGCCTTCGCGCGGCTCGCCCGCGAATTCAGCCCGCTGCCGGCGATGCCGTTCGCGATCTCGGTGCCGCTCGGCCTCACCGCGCCCGACGACATCTGGCGCCGGCTCGGCAACCGCCTGCGCGCCCGCGGCGCCGGCGCGCCGTCCGGCTATGCCGATCCGCAAGGCGCGCTGCCGCTGCGCGAAGCGATCGCCGACTACGTGCGCCGGTCGCGCTCGGTGCGCTGCGATGCCGGCCAGGTCGTGATCACGAGCGGCACGCAGCAGGGGCTGCATCTCGCGAGCCAGGTGCTGCTCGGCGCAAACGACCGCGCATGGGTCGAGAATCCGGCCTATCGCGGCATCACCGCGCTGCTCGAAAGCACCGGGCGGCGCGATGCGA
Source organism: Burkholderia sp. E168m22 (assembly GCF_001319805.1). Classification (NCBI taxonomy): domain Bacteria; kingdom Pseudomonadati; phylum Pseudomonadota; class Betaproteobacteria; order Burkholderiales; family Burkholderiaceae; genus Burkholderia; species Burkholderia sp. E168m22. The sequence continues at coordinate 15,153 of NZ_BBSK01000065.1, read as the reverse complement.
TGGTGCGCGTGCCGGTCGACGCCGACGGCCTCGACGTCGACGCCGGCATCCGCGTCGCGCCCGATGCGCGCGCCGCATTCGTCACGCCGTCGCATCAGTACCCGCTCGGCATGCCGCTGAGCATGGCGCGGCGCAATGCGCTGCTGGCATGGGCGCGCACGCACCGCGCATGGATCGTCGAGGACGACTACGACAGCGAGCTACGCTACGAAGGCTACCCATTCCCGTCGCTGCAGGGCCTCGCGCCCGATCGCGTGATCTATCTCGGCACCTTCAGCAAGATCCTGTTTCCGTCGCTGCGGCTCGGCTACGTGATCGCGCCCGACGATCTCGTGCCTGCGTTCTGCGGCGCGCGCGTGCTGATGGACCGCCACGCGCCGACCGCCGACCAGCACGTGCTCGCCGCGTTCATCGCCGAAGGACATCTCGATCGCCACATCCGCCGCGTGCGCGGCGTCTATGCGGAACAGCGCGCGGCGCTGATCGACACGCTCGGCGCGCGGCTGCCGCGCGAGCGCGCATGGGTACAGCCGGGCGACCAGGGGATGCACGTCGTGCTGTGGCTCGCGGCAGGCATCGACGATCTCGACGTGGTCGCGCGCGCCGCCCAGGCCGGTGTCGCGGTGCGTGCGGTGTCGCCGATGTTCGCGCCCGGCACCGCGCGCCCCGGGCTCGTGCTCGGCTTCGGCGGGTTCGGCCGCGCGCAGATGGAAGCGGCCGCGCAGCGGCTCGCGGACGTGGTTTCGTCGGTGGAATCGCGGCCCCGCGCACGGTAAAAGGTTGGCGGCGGGCAACAAACGTAATCGTCTGTAAATCCTGCAAGCAAACGGCCGTTTCCGCGGCCCGCGCGCGGATTCCGTTTGCTAGGATCGCGCGTCTTCCCTCCGCGCTCCTGCCGCCTTGAACCACTTCGTGCCGTTTCTCCGAGACGCGTGGCTCCGTTGCCGCGCCCGTGTCACGCCGCTCGCCGCCGCGTGCCGCACGCGCGTCCGCGCGCTGGGCGCGGGCATGCTCCACCGCCTGCGCCATCCGACCCGGCGCGGCGTCGCGCTGACGCTTGCCGCGATCCCGGTGCTGGGTCTGCTCGTCCTGCTCGCGTTCGTTCCGTTCACGCCGAGCATCGGCGACATCCGCAAGGCGCGCATCGACCGCCCCGCGCGCGTGCTGTCGGCCGACGGCCAGCTGATCGCCGAATTCCGGCCGGTAAACCGCGAATGGGTGCCGCTCAAGCAGATCTCGCCGCACATGATCGATGCGCTGATCGCGACCGAGGACCACCGCTTCTACGCGCATCACGGCATCGACTGGCGCCGCACGCTCGCGGCCGGCCTGCATACGTTCTCGGGCGACCGGCAGGGCGGCTCGACGATCACGCAGCAGCTGGCGCGCAACCTGTATCCCGACGAAGTCGGCCGCGCGCCGACGCTCACGCGCAAGGTGAAGGAGCTGATCACCGCGTTCAAGATCGAAGCGGTGTACAGCAAGGACGAGATTCTCGAAACCTACCTGAACACGGTGCCGTTCCTGTACAACGCGTACGGCGTCGAAATGGCCGCGCGCACCTACTTCGGCAAGTCGGCGGACCAGCTCGACCTCACGGAAAGCGCGACGCTCGTCGGGATGCTGAAGGGCAACAGCTACTACAACCCGGTGCTGAATCCGGAACGCGCGGTCCAGCGGCGCAACGTCGTGCTCGGCCGGATGGCGCAGATGGGCATGCTGTCGCCGCAGCAGTTCGCGAAACTGCAGCGCCAGCCGCTGCGCGTCGACTTCGAACCGCAGACGTCACAGCCCGGTCTCGCGCCGCATTTCGCGGTGCAACTGCGCAAGTGGCTGATCGCGTGGGCCGACCGCAACAACTATGATCTCTACTCCGACGGCCTCGTCGTGCGCACGACGCTCGATGCGCGGCTGCAGGACATGGCCACGCAGGCGCTGACGCGGCAGACCGAACGGCTGCAGGCGATCGCCGACGGCGCATGGCGCGGGCCGTCCGGCTGCGGGCTGCGCAACGACCTGTTCCGCGGCTTCATGCGTCAGACACCGGAGTATCGGCAGGCCCGCGACACCGGGCTCGCCGACGTGGTTGCGCTGAAGCAGCTCGGCGCGAATCGCGAATTCGTGCGGGCGCTGTGCGAGCGCAAGACGCAGGTGCAGGCCGGCTTCGTCGCGATCGATCCGCGCAACGGCGCGATCCGTGCGTGGGTCGGCAGCCCCGATTTCGGCAGCGAGCCGTTCGATCATGTGGTACAGGCACGGCGTCAGCCGGGTTCGACGTTCAAGCCGTTCGTCTATGGCGCCGCGTTCGCGGACGGCATGCGGCCGAGCGACACGTTCGTCGACGGCCCCGTCGCGATCCCGATCGACGGCCGCGCCGTGTGGTGGCCGACCGATGCGGAGCCGCCGACCGGCGCGCCGATGACGCTGCGCGACGGGCTGGCGCTGTCGCGCAACCGCATCACCGCGCAGGTCATGCAGCGGGAAGGCGCGGCGAAGGTCGCGCAGCTTGCCCGCGCGATGGGCGTGCGCGACAGCCCGCTCGACGCGGTGCCGTCGCTCGCGCTCGGCACGAGCCCGGTCACGCTGAAAGAGATGGTGTCCGCGTACGGCACGATCGCGAATCGCGGCGTGTACGTCGCGCCGCAGATGATCACGCGCATCGAGGATCGCGACGGCAAGGTGCTCGCCGCATTCGGCAGCGCGCCGCCGGAACGCGCGCTGTCGGCGCCCGCCGCACTGACGCTCGTCGACGCGATGCGCGGCGTCGTCGATTACGGGACCGGCGCGGACATCCGCTCGCGCTACGGGATTCGCATCGACGTCGCGGGCAAGACCGGCACGACGCAGGACAACACCGACGGCTGGTTCATCCTGATGCATCCGCAACTGGTGGCCGGCGCGTGGGTCGGCTTCGACGACGGCAGCGTGACGCTGCGCAGCGACTACTGGGGCGCGGGCGCGCACAGTGCGCTGCCGATCGTCGGGTCGTTCTACGATGCGGCGCTGCGCGCGCGGGCAATCGATCCGCATGTGCAGTTCTCGCCCGATTTCCGGCCACGCAGCGCGCCAGCGCCGAAGCGGCGCGCGCCGCAGCATTCAGGCCTGTTCGACTGGCTGCGCTTCTTCCGATGATCGTGCCGGCGGCGGGCTGAGCCAGGAAACGCGTTCAGCCCGCCGCGAGCGTTGCGGCGAGCGCATCGAACTCCGGCGCCCATGCCGCACGCCACGCGGCTTTCGTCGCGTCGTCGACCCATGCGCCGTCGATCCCGTTCAGCATGAACTGCTTCAGGTCGGCCACGGTGAAGCCGAAATGGCTGAACATCAACTCCCACGCTTCCGACGGGTTCACCTTGTGCAGCGTCGGATCGTCGGTGTTCGGATGGATCTTCAATCCGAGCCCCGGCATCTTGCGCATCGGATGCAGTTCCGCCCATTGCTCCGGCGGCAGCGTGCGCAGGTAGTACGAATTCGTCGGCACGACGGTGAAGACGATCCCGCGCTCCGCATAGCGCGCGCACAGCTCGGGGTTGTCGACGATCGTATAACCGTGATCGACGCGATCGACCTGCAGCAGATCGACGGCCGTCTCGACGTTACGCCACGGCATTCCGAACTCGCCCGCATGCGCGGTCGTGCGGAAGCCGGCCGCGCGCGCGTTGCGGTACGCCTTCCAGAACAGTTCAGGCGGCCGGTCGTTCTCGCGATAGTCGATGCCGAGCCCCGCGACTTCGTCCGCGCGATTCGCCTTCATCCATTCGACGATCGCAACCGCTTCGTCGGGGTCCTGCTCACGGTCGATGCTCGGAATCAGGCGCGCGCCGATCCCGAAATCGCGTGCGGCGTCCCGGATCGCCGTCACGATCGCGGCCTGCGCGTCCGGATACGCGATGCCCGATACGCGCACCGTTCCCGTCGGATTCCAGAAGAATTCAGCATGCCGCACGTTGTGCGCGGCCGCGTCTTCCAGATATTCGTATGCGATCCGCCGCAGGTCGTCGGGTTGCGTCAGCAGATATTTATCCAGCGCGCGCAGCACGTGCAGCACGCCGACCGGTTTCTCGCCGCGCGCGTAGAACCCGTCGATCTCCGCGCGCTCGATCGGCGCGCCGCTGCGTTCGGCGAGCGCGACGAACGTGTCGTGCCGCACCGCGCCGAGCAGGTGGCAATGCAGTTCGACCTTCGGCAGCGCGCGGAAGAAGGCTCGATGCGCGGGCGTGATCTCGATGCCCGTGCGCGCGGCCGGGACATTGCCTGGTGTTCCCTTCATGTCAGTCTCTTTTTCCGTAGTGCGATGCGTCGCGCAAGCCGTCTCTCAGTGCGGCTTCACGACGGTCCAGAAGTAATAGCCGAGCGGAATCGCGAGCACGACGAGCCCCCACGACACGTCGCGCCAGCGGCCGGCCAGCAGCTTGACGAGCACGTAGCACAGCAGCCCGCCCGCGATGCCGGTGCCGAAGCTGTTCGACATCAGCGTGAGCAGCACCATCGACATCACGGGCAGCGCATCGGTGAAGTCGTCGAAATGCGTATGGCGGATCGTCGCGAACATCGACAGTCCGATCAGGATCAGCGCCGGCGCGGTGGCCTCCTTCGGAATCGCGAGCGCGACCGGCACGAACAGCAGCATCGCGGCGAACAGCACGGCCGCGGCCAGCGACGACAGCCCGCTGCGGCCGCCCGCCTCGACGCCGGCCGCCGATTCAATCAGCGCGGTCAGCGCGGGAATGCCGAACACCGGCCCGAGCGTCGCGGCGAGCGAATCGACGAGGAACGGCCGGTTGATGTTCGGCAGGTTGCCCTGTTCGTCGAGCAGGTTCGCCTTCGCGCCGACCGCGAGCGCGGTGCCGAGCGTCGAGAAGAATTCCGCCGCGAAGAACGCGAACAGGTACGGCGCGGCGGCCAGGCTCAACGCGCTGCCGATATCGAGCTTGAACGCGATCGGCGCGATGCTGTGCGGCAGCGACATGAACGACGCAGGCAGGTGCGTGACGCCGAGCGGCACGCCGGCCGCGGCCGCGACGAGGATCGCGATCAGGATCGCGCCGGGCACCTTGCGGGCCTGCAGCACGATCGCGACCGCGAGACCGATCAGCGCGACCAGCGCGCCCGGCCGCGAGAAGTCGCCGAGCGCGAACGCGTTGGTCTTCGCGTTCGCGACGACCATCCCCGCATTGCGCAGCCCGAGCATCGTGACGAACAGCCCGATCGACGCACCGAGCCCGAGCTTGATCTGCACCGGGATCAGCCGCACCACGACGCCGCGCGCGCCGAGGATCGTCAGCAGGAAGAACAGCACGCCCGACACGCACGCGATGCCGAGGCCCGTCTGCCAGCCGACGTGCTCGGTCGTCGCGAGCGTCACGCCGATGATCACCGAGCCGCCGATACCGGGGCCGACGAGGAACGGCAGGTTCGCGTAGAGCCCCATCAGCGTGGTGAACAGCACGAACACGACGATCGTCGCGGTCGTCGCCGCGCCGCGCTCCATGCCGCCCGTCGCGAGCAGCGACGGGATCACGACGAGCAGGTACGCGGCCGCGAGAAACGACGTGACGCCCGCGATCGTCTCGGTGCGCACGCTCGTGCCGCGCGCGGCGAGCGCGAAGCGTCGTTCGAGCCAGTTGGCCGGCGTGCGCGCCGGCATCGTGTCAGTCGCTGACATGGTGGTTCTCCCGTGATTCCGAATATTGTCCTGTGTCGGTTCGTGCAGCGCGGTCTTATACTGCCGCGTACCGCATCCCGACCGCTATTACCCGATGTCCGACCGCTCGTCGCTGCTCCCCGCGCTCACGCTGCGGCAGGTCCAGCACTTCGTCGTCCTTGCGCATGCGCGCAGCTTCACGCAGGCCGCGCTGGCGCTGTCGCTCACGCAGCCCGCGCTCACCGCGTCGATCCGCCAGATCGAATTCCTGCTCGGCGGCCGCCTGTTCGCCCGCAGCGCGCACCGGCTCACGCTCACCACCGCCGGCGAAGCCGTGCTGCCGCTCGCCGAACGCCTGCTCAACCAGGCGCGCGGCACCTTCGACGACATGACGCGGCTCATCGGCGAACGCATCCAGACCGTGCGCATCGCGTTCATCCCGTCGGTCGCGGGCCGCCTGCTGCCCGCGCTCAACGCACTGCGCGGCACCCATCCGACGCTGCGCTTCACGCTCACCGATCTGCCGAACAGCGCGCTCGTCGAAGCGGTGCGCGACGGCGTCGCGGATCTCGGCATCGGCGTGCGCGAACCCGACGGCGACGACGGCACGCTGCGCTACCAGCAGCTGTTCGAGGACGAGATCGTGATCGTCGTGCGGCACGACGATCCGCTCGCCCGCGCGAAGAGCGTCACGTGGGCGAAGCTGGTCGATCGCGAACTCGCGGTATTCGTGCGCGGCAGCGTCAGCGAATCGCTGCATCGCACCGGCGGCGCCGAAAAGCTGCGCCTGAACGTCACGTACCGGATGGAATACACCGAGCCGCTCTACGCGCTCGCGCGCAACGGCCTCGCGACCGCCGTGCTGCCGAGTCTCTACACGATGCATCTGCACGATCCCGAACTCGTCGCGCTGCGCGTCGACAAACCGCGCGTCACGCGTGCGATCTCGCTGATCTCGCTCGCCGCCGACGATCGCGGCCCGCACGTGCGCGCGTGCCGTGAATGGATTGCGAAGCAGATCTGATTACGTTCGCGGTCCGCCGGGTGGCTGCCCATGTTCAGGGCAGCTTCGCAATCCGTTCGACGAGTGCTGCGTAGAACCGGTCCGCATCGACCTCGTTGATCCATGTCGCATTCGCCGCACGGCCGCTGCGCCCGTTCCAGTCGACGACGGTCTCGCCAAGCGTCCACTGCCCGGTCGTCTCGACCACCACGTTCACCTTGCGGCCGCCGAACAGCGTCGGATCGACGAGATAGCCGACGGCCGTCGGGTCGTACATCGGCGCGTCTTCAACGCCGCGCCGCTTCTTGTTGTAGGCGAGCTCGGCCTCCATGATGTCCGCGACGATCGCGCCGCAGCGGTTGCCGAGCGCACGGAACGGCGCGACGCGGGCCGGCGTGATCGGCGCCTTCACCGCGACGTCGCGCGGCAGCACGACGATCGGCACGCCGCTGCCGAATACGACTTCGGCCGCCTGCGGATCGACGTAGACGTTGAACTCGGCGGCCGGCGTGATGTTGCCGCGCTCGAAGAACGCACCGCCCATCAGCACGATCTCGCGCAGCGCGGCGCGAATCTGCGGCGCTTCGACCAGCGCGGTCGCGATGTTCGTCAGCGGGCCGAGCGCGCACAGCGTCACGCTGTTCGGCGCCGCGCGGCTCAGCGTATCGACGAGGTACGACACCGCGTGGCCGGCGGCGAGCGGCGCGCGCGGCGCGTGCAGTTCGACGCCTTCCAGCCCCGTCTTGCCGTGCACGTTCGCGGCCGTCACGAGCTCGCGCACGAGCGGTCGCGGGCAGCCCGCATACACCGGCAGCGCGTTCGTGCGGCCGGCCCAGTCGCGGATGATCCGCGCATTGCGTTCGGTGAGGTCGAGCGGCACATTGCCGGCCACGGCCGTCAGCGCGCGCACGTCGAGCCGGTCCTGCGCGCCGAGCGCGAACAGGATCGCGATGGCGTCGTCCTGCCCCGGATCGGTATCGATGATCACCGTGCGGCGCGCGGCGTCGCCGCCAGCCGCGAATGCGCCCGTTTCGGGCAGCAGCGCGGTGCCGGCCAGCGCGGCGGACAGTTTCAGGAACGTGCGGCGGGATGCGATCGGATGGGTCATGGTCGGGGGCTCAGAACACGTGCCGCACGCCGAGCGTCGCCATCATCTGGCGCGTGCCGGTCGAACGCGCATACGCGAAGATCTGCGCATGATCCGCGTCGCCGGCCGCCTGCTGCGCGATCACAGTCAGCGCGACGTCGGTGCGTTTGGACAGGAAGTAGTCGGCCTGCAGGTTCACCTGATGCCATTTCGGACGCTTGTCGATCACGTCGTACTTGCCGTTCGTGAACGCGTACGCGGCGCCCAGAAAGAGCTGCGGCGTCATCGTGTAGACGACGTTCACGCCCAGGTTCTGCAGGTGCAGGTGCGAATTGTCGAGGTAATCGTAGCGTACGTCGGTGAACATCGCCGCGAACTGCGCGCGGCCGATCGTGTAGAAGCCGCCCGTGCCCGCGATCCGCTGCCGGCTCGCGTACGCGGCCGGCGACATCGCGCTCTTGCTGAAGATCAGCAGCGGCGACGCATAGTCGTTCGCGATCGCGCCGTCCTGGTTCGTCGCGCTGTACGGATGGTTGTACTGCGCATAAACCACGCTCCAGCGCAGCGGGCCACGCTCATAGCCGAGCCCGAAGCTGTACGCGCTGTTGTTCGCGAAACCGGTCGTATTGCTGAAGCCGTACAGCGCGGTGAACTTCAGCCCGTAGTAGACGGGGCTCACGTACTTCACCGAATGCTGCACGCGGATGTCGTTGTAGCCGTTGTCGTTGTCGCCGATGTTCACGCCGTTGCTCGCGATGATCACGGGCCCGATGTAGTCGTGGATCGCGTCGTACTGGCGGCCGAGCGTCAGCGCGCCGTAGGTGCGGTCGGCCAGGCCGACGTACGCCATGCGCCCGAACTCGCGGCCGTTCTGCGCGGCCGTGCCCGTCATCACGTTGAAGCCGTTCTCGAGCTGGAACACCGCGGACAGCCCCTGCCCGAGATCCTCCTTGCCCTTCAGCCCCCAGCGCGGGTTCTGGTTCGTGCCGGACAGCGCCTGCCACGCGTTCTTGCCGCCCTGGTTCGTCGCGAATCCGACACCGGCCGAGATGAGACCGTACAGCGTGATGCTGCTTTGCGCACCGGCATGGGTCGCGAAGGCGCCGAGCATCGCGAGCGGAGCGAGCTTGTAGAGAGTTTTCATGCGGGTCGTGTGGTCGGTGGTGGTCCAGGCGCGGCAGGGTTCCGCGAAACTGGACTCGACTATACGAACCCGGATCGGATAATAAAAGTTTGCTTTCCTTATATCTCAATAAAACGGATTTATTCTCATCTCCACGCCGCCCGCACCCGACGAACCGGCGCTCAGTCCGCCGTGTCGCCGCCCTTCGGCAGCTTCGACCACGCGCCGCGTCCCGGCAGCGGCGACCAGGCCGGGCGGGTCTTGCGGGCACTGTCGATCACGACCAGATAGCGACCCGCAATCGGCGTGATGTCGCGATCGCGACGCAGCACCCATAGCGACTTGCCGGCCTCGACGCGTGCCTGGTAGTCGTCGTCGAGCAGCCCGTGCTGGTCGAGGAACGTGTTCAGCGACGCGGGAATCCGCACGCAGCCCTTCGAGTGCCGAACGCCGAGCAGCGCTTCGAGCCGGTCGGGATCGGTCGCATGCATCTGGAAACGCATCGGTGACACGCCGCCCTTGCCCCAGCCGCGCTCGCCGTCCACCCAGCCGAAATCATAGATGCGCATGTCGCGGTGACCGTAGCCGCGAATGCCGTTCTCGTTCGTCGTGCCTTCCGCGCGGAAATCCATCGTGTCGGGCGAGTGATGGAACACGCCGAGCGGCGTCAGGAAATGGTCGTACTGGCCCGGCAGCCCGGTGCCGACCGGCGATGCGCCGATCATCAGCCACGCATTGGCCGGTGTCGCGCGAAAGTAGATGAACAGCGCCTGCACGTTCGGCGCGCGGTCCACCATCGCGACGTATTCGCCGGCGAGATCGCCGAGATCAGCATCGGCGAGCGCTTTCTGGAGGCGGTCGCCGTACGCGCGCTGCTCGCTCGCGGGCACGTTCAGGCGCCGCGTGACTTCCTGCGTGAAGCGCTTGCGCATGTCGAGCGCGCGCGCCGTCACGTTTTGCGCCTCCTCGGCCGACAACGGCGGATGCCGGCGCGGCGGCGTGGGCGGAGGCGGCTCGGCTTCGCTCGCGGGCGTGCCGGATGCGGCCGATGCAGGTGCGGCAGCTGATGCCGCCGATGCCGCGGACGCCGAGGAAGCGGCCGACGCACCGGATGCCGCGCTCGCGAATTCCGCGTGATTCGCGTGATTCGCGTGTGACGCCCCGGATGTCGGCGCAGCGGCCGATGCACCCGACACCGCATGCGCGGACGAAGCCGGATGCGTGCGAGAGGCCGCCGAAGCAGGCGACGCGACAGACGAGGATTGCACAGCAGACGACGGCGCATCGGACGCGGCAAAGGCAGGCCGTTCGGCGACAACGGAAATCGACACCGCGGCAGCGAGCCCCACGTATGCGGCGATTGCGCGGTTGAGGCAACGCGGCTGCGCAAAGCGCCGCGCCAGGTGGGAAAGAATCATAGGTTCGAAGCCATCGGCCGATCCGGCCGCCGCATGGTGCTGCTGCGAGCGGCGCATCTTCCGCGCAAGCCATCGACACGTCCGGCGCATCGCATGCGCCAGGCGCCGACGCCTCTTCGCGGTGGAGCCGTTCGCTGATGCAACGCGGGCACTCCGATGGCGGCTAATGAGTCGTCAGGCCCCCTATTTTACTCGTCGATACGCGAATCGGCCGCGGCCCGAAGCACGCTTTTACGGGGAATTGCGCTTCGTCACGCTTTGTTTCAACTCGTTTCCGCTTGCGTGTTCGCTGCGTGGCAGGCTGGCGTGTTGCGCGGTTTCGGCACACGTCCGAAGGCACGCAGGTTTCATCCGGCTCGAGCGTGTCGCCCTGTTTATGATCTGCATGACGAAGCATTTTTTGCGATCCGGCGCTCGGAAACCGGGGCCGCGCCCGCATCGCACGCATGCCGCACGAACCATGCGACACGCGTGCACACCGCGCCGACTACTTCGAGATGGTTTCGAGCGCGATGCCCTTCGTGCGCGGCCCCATCCATCCGATTGCAGCCATCACGACCACCATCGCGCCCGCGATGAACGCGAACACGCCGAACGTGCCGAAGCCCCGCAGCACGGCCGCGATCACGAACGACGAGAAGATCGCCGAGAAGCGGCTCCACGAATAGACGAAGCCGACGGCCCGCGCGCGAATCGACGTCGGGAACAACTCGGCCTGGTACGCGTGGAAGCTGTACGACATGATGTTGCTCGCGAGCGTGAGGCCGATGCCGAGCACGATCAGGAACGCCCCCACCGTCGTCTGGCTGAACAGCAGCCCGCAGACGACGATCGCCGCCGCCATCGCGACGATCACCGACTTGCGCTCGAAGCGGTCGGCGATCACGAGGCCGATCAGCGGGCCGATCGGCGCCGCGAGCGCGATCACGCTCGAATACATCAGACTCGACGTGATCGTGATGCCCTGCTTGATCAGCAGCGTCGGCACCCAGTTCGCGAAGCCGTAGAAGCCGACCGTCTGGAACACGTTGAAGATCGTCATCATGATCGTGCGGCTGCGATACGGCGGCACCCACATGTCGCGGAAGCTGCCGCGCGGCGGCACGGGTTCGGCCGGCGCGGGCGGCGGCAACGGTCGCCCGTATTCGGCTTCGACCTTCGCCTCCAGCGCGCGCATGATGCGGTCGGCCTCGTCGACCCGGCCCTGCTGCGCGAGCCAGCGCGGGCTTTCCGGCAGTTCGCGGCGAATCCACCACACGAACAGCGCGCCATGCGCGCCGATCAGCACGACCCAGCGCCAGCCGTCGAGGCCGAGCGGCGCGTGCGGCACCAGCAGGTAGGCGAGGAACGCGACCACCGGCACCGCGACGAACCCCACCGCCTGCTCGCACGCGAACGCGCGGCCGCGGATCTGCTTCGGCACGAGTTCGGAGATATAGGTGCCGATCGTCACCATCTCGACGCCGAGCCCGAGGCCGACGACGAAGCGCCAGAAGTTCAGCCCGGTCGCGGTGTCCTGGAACGCCATCACGACGTTCGCGGCCGTGTACCACAGCAGCGACCACGTGAAGATCGCGCGGCGGCCGAACCGGTCGGCGAGGAAGCCGCACGCGATCGTGCCGATGAAAAGGCCGGAGAACAGCGCGGCGATGAAGCTCGCGACGCCCGTGGTGCCGAACAGGCCGTGCGTCGTCGCGGACAGGATGCCGCTTTTCACGAGGCCCGGCGCGACGTAGCCGCTGTACAGCAGGTCGTAGAGTTCGAAGAAGAAGCCGAGGCTCAGCAGCACGACGAGCTTCCAGACGCTGCGCGTCGGCGGCAGGCGGTCGAGACGGGCCGAGATGGAGCCGGGGTCGATGGAGGGGGATGGGGCTTGTGCCTGCGGAAGGCTGTCCGTTGAGGCCATCTTGGGCGCGTCTCCTGATCGTGTCGTGTTGTGTCGCGTTGTGCGTCGTTCTCCGGCGGACGGCCGAACCGCCGCCGTGCGAATCGCTGCATTGTACCGGCACGCCCGTTCGGCGCATGGGCAAGCCGGCATGACGGCCGCGGCGGGCGCCGAAGCCGTTCGACGCCCCGTTTTCCCCCGGACATTGTGTAAATTGCGTAACCGTATGTCGAATACGGGAAGCGCGTCGGCGCGGCGTTCCCCGGCCGTTGGCCTCCGCTCGGGCCCCGCGCAGACCGGCAAGGACAAGCCTCCCCCGCTGTTTCGCGCAGGCGCGCGCCGCCCGAATCGCGGCGAAGGAGGACACGCAATCGGTACAACCACGCGTTCCGCGCCCCGGTAACATGCTACCGGGCCAACTACCGGCTTCCGGCTGCCTTTCGGCAACCGGCATTGTCGGCAAAACGTAAGCATTCCATGTCCATACAACGACTTTCCACGTACGCCCGCCGGATCGCGCTGATCGCGCTGCTGCAGTTCGCGGCGATCGCGACCGCGTCGGCCTTTCCGGCGGCAGCCTCCGCGCCCGTCGCGAGCGGCGTCGGCGCCGCCGCGCCGGCCATTTCCCTGCCCGACGCCATCGCGCAGCTCAAGCAGATGCAGGCCGAGCTGGACCGCATCAAGCAGCAGACTTCGACCGCGTCCAACAGCAAGGAGCTGGACGCGCTCGACGACTCGGCGCAAGAGCTGAGCACCGATGTCGCGAAACTGCAGAGCGATCTCACACCGCAACGTGCGCAGGTTCAGGCGCAGCTCGACGTGCTCGGGCCGGCGCCGGCCGAGGGCGCCGCGCCGGAAGCGCCGGCCGTCGCGAAGCAGCGCGCCGCGCTGGACGCGCGCAAGACGCAAATCGACGCCGCGCTGAAACAGGCCGCCGACCAGAAGACGAGCCTCACGAACCTGACCGAGCAGTTCGCGAAGCTGCACCGCAGCCTCCTGAAGAACCAGCTCGCGTTCCGTTCGGGCAGCATCTTCAGCGCGCAGTTCTGGTTGCCGCTGTTCCACCTGTCGCCGGACGATCGCCAGCGGCTCGAGGATTTCGACGACGAACTGTTCGACATGCTGCGCTCGTCGTGGGTGCCGGGGCAGCGGGCGATCACCACCGTGCTGCTGATCGCCGCATTCGCCGCCTGGCTCGGCGGCCGCCGGCTCATCGAGCGCGGGCTCGCGTGGATCGCGCTGAACCGCCTGCCGCCCACCCGCTTGCGCCGCAGCGCGCTGGCGCTGTCGACCGCCCTGTCGACCTTCCTCGCGACGGCCATCGCGATCCAGATCCTCTACCTCGCCGTTGCACGCCACTACGAGCTCACGCCGTCGCTGACCGACCTGTGGGACCAGTTCGCGAAGCTCGCCGCGACCTGCGCACTGATCGCCGGGCTCGGCCGCGCCCTGCTCTGCACGAAGCATCCGTCGTGGCGCCTGCCCGCGCTCGCCGATCCCGTCGCGCTCGCGATGAAGCCGTTCCCCAGCATCCTGGCCGGACTGCTGCTGGTATCCGGTACGCTCGAATCGATCAACCGGATCGTCGACACCAGCCTGTCGGTCACGCTGTTCGGTCGCGGCATCGTGTCGCTCGTCGTCGCGCTGACGGTCGGCGCGTCGCTGCTGCGCGCGAATCGTGCACGCAGCGCCCTCGCGGCGGCAGGCGAGGCACCGGAGCAGCGCTCGACGCTCGCCGGGCTGATCCATGCCGGCGTCACGCTCGCGATCGTCGCGTCGTTGATCGCACTCCTGATCGGTTACATCACGGTCGCGCGCTTCATCACGTACGAGCTCGTGTGGTTCGAGATCGTGCTGTGCGCGACCTACATCCTGATCCAGTTGACGCGCGACGCGAGCGAAAGCCTGTTCTCGTCGAGCCTGTCGACGGGCCAGCAGATCAAGCACCTGTTCGCACTCGAGGACCGCCACCTGGACCAGGCGCGCACGGTCCTGTCCGGCTTCGGCACGAGCCTGCTGATGCTGATCGCGGCGATCGCGCTGGTGACCGGCGGTTTCGGCACGACGCCGGGCGATCTGCTCGACAGCGCGGTCGCGATGATCGGCAGCCAGCGGCTGCAGAGCCTGAACATCATGCCCGACCGGATCTTGAACGCCGTGATCGGCTTCGCGATCGGGTTCTACCTGCTGCGCTCGCTGCGCCGCTGGCTCGACGGCGAATTCATGCCCGCGCTCGGCATGGATACGGGCATGCGCGTGTCGCTGATCACGCTGTTCACCAACGTCGGCTACGTGCTGCTCGTGCTGATGACACTCGGGCTGCTCGGCGTCAGGTGGAACAATCTCGCGTGGATCGTCAGTGCGTTGTCGGTGGGTATCGGTTTCGGTCTGCAGGAAATCGTGAAGAACTTCGTGTCGGGGCTGATCCTGCTGACCGAGCGCCCGGTGAAGGTGGGCGACATGGTCAGCATCGCGGGCGTCGAAGGCGACATCCGCCGCATCAACGTGCGCGCGACCGAAATTCAGCTGAGCGACCGCTCGACCGTGATCGTGCCGAACTCGCAATTGATCTCGCAGAACGTGCGCAACGTGACGATGGGCAACAGCACGCAGGGCGTCGCGACGCTGGTGCTGACGTTCCCGCTGAACACCGATCCGGAGCAGGTGCGCGACCTGCTGCTCGATGCGTATCGCGAGCACCCGGCGATTCTCGACAAGCCGGCGCCGTCGGTGACGTTCAGCCAGCTCGCGCCGGACGGGATCACGCTGAGCGTGACGGGTTACGTGTCGAGCCCGCGGATCGCGAGTTCGACGAAGAGCGATCTGCTGTTCGAGATCCTCAAGCAGTTGCGCGCGGCGGGGATCACGCTGTCGAGCCCGCAGATGCTGGTCGTGCAGAACATGCCGGCGAACGATGGTCCTACGCCGCACGAATCGTAAGCGCGCCATCGAGCGGGTACGCTCGCGATCGATCGGCGCGCCGCGCGCCCCGCAGT